>NZ_JBGSUU010000104.1:0-102751 GCF_041753295.1 Geminocystis sp. | reverse complement strand
ATTAATTATCGACTATTCTAGTAATACTTATACGGGGACAGATTCAGGTATAATAGGTAATATAGATAGTAATGGTAGCGGTGGTTTTAACGGTTTTTATCGTGCTTCTTTGGATGGTTTTAACGCAGATCAAGTGTTCTTTTCAAATATAGAAACTTTCCAAATTACTGGTACTATTGCCAATGATAATATTAAAACTGGTGATGGAAACGATACCCTTAATGGTGGAGGCGGTAATGATACCCTTAATGGTGGAGGCGGTAATGATACTTATACCGTTGATAACCTAGGGGATGTCATCATAGAAGCCTTAAATCAAGGTACAGACTTAGTAAATAGTAGTATTAGTTATACCTTAACTGATAACGTTGAAAACCTAACTTTAACAGGTAGTGGTACTATTAACGGTATAGGTAATACTCTTAATAACTTAATTACAGGTAACAGTGGAAATAATACTCTTAATGGTGGTGTTGGTGCAGATAATCTGATGGGTGGTAATGGTAACGATACTTATATAGTCGATAATAGTGGAGATCGCATCACAGAAAATAATAATCAAGGTAATGATTCGGTTAATAGTTCTGTTACTTATAATTTAAGTTTCAATGTAGAAAACCTCACCTTAACGGGTACTGGTAACATTAACGGTATAGGTAATACTCTTAATAACTTAATGACTGGTAATAGTGGCAATAATAGCCTTAACGGTAATAGTGGTAATGATACCTTAAACGGTGGTAACGGTAATGATACTCTAACAGGAGGTACTGGTGCTGATAGTTTAGTAGGGGGTGCGGGTAACGATATTTACGGTGTTGATAACACCAGCGATCGCATTGTGGAAGCCTTAAATGCTGGTACAGATTTAGTTAATAGTATTATTACTTATACATTGGGAGCAAATCTCGAAAACCTCACCTTAACAGGTACAACTGCTATTAATGGTACTGGTAACACCCTTAATAATAGCATTACTGGCAACAGTGGTAATAATACCCTTAACGGTGAAGTTGGTGCAGATACCCTTAATGGTGGTAATGGCAATGATACTTATATCGTTGATAACCTTGGGGATAAAATAACCGAAGCCTTAAACGCTGGTACAGATTTAGTTAAAAGTATTATTACTTATACATTGGGAGCAAATCTCGAAAACCTCACCTTAACAGGTATAACTAACATTAATGGTACTGGTAATACCCTTAATAACCTAATTACAGGTAACATTGGTAATAATACCCTTAACGGTGGTGGTGGTAATGATACTCTAATAGGGGATAACGGTAATGATACTTATATCATTGATAATTTAGGGAATTTGGTAACAGAAGCCTTAAACGCTGGTACAGACTTAGTAAATAGTACTGTTAGTTATACATTAGGTGTAAATCTCGAAAACCTTACTTTAACAAGTACTGGTAATATTAACGGTATAGGTAACTCCTTTAAGAATCGTATTACTGGTAATAGTGGTAATAATATCCTAAACGGTGGTATTGGAAATGATACTCTTATCGGTGGTATTGGAAATGATACTCTTATCGGTGGTAGTGGTAATGATACTTTAACAGGAAATATTGGCAATGATTTCTTCCGTTTTAACTCAACTTCTGAAAAAGTAGATCGTATTACTGATTTTAACGTTATTAATGACACAATTTTAGTTAGTCTCAGTGGTTTTGGTGGTGATTTCTCCGTAGGTGCATTAACTACTAATCAGTTTACCATTGGCTCATCGGCTACTACTTCCGAACAACGTTTCTTCTACAATTCTAGTAATGGTGGATTATTCTTTGACTCTGATGGTAATGGTGCAACGGCGGCGGTACAATTTGCCACTTTAAATACTGGTTTAGCCTTGACGAATGCTGATATTGTCGTGGTGTAATAATGCAGTAATGAAATAATTTTGTAAGTTTGTGGGCATTGCCCACCCTACTAACCATCATAAAAATTAACAAAAAAGAATAATTGACAATAATGATCAATAATAGAATTACGACTTAAAGTACTCAATCAAGATATTAAAAAAGCATGAAAACAGGTATAAATCAAATATTAGAAACTTTTACAGAATTTGTTAGTACTCATGATTATTAAAATAATCCTATCTTAAGTGTTTATGTAGATATTGATTCCACTAACCCTAATAATAGAAAAGAACAACCGGCATGGCACATCGAATTAAAAAATGAATTAAAAAGAATTGAGTCACAATTAGATCCTGAAGAAATGAAGCGTTGGGATAATCAGAAAATTTGGTCTGATACTGAACGTATGGTAATGGATTATTTAGAAACTGAAAAACCCACGGGAAGATCCGTTGTTGTTTTTACTGATTTTAAAGATATAATCGGGGTTGATTTACCCGTAACCATGAAAACCGCTATTTATTATGGATTACCACAAATCAAGCATCTTTTATTTGCTCTTGATCAGTATAAAGAATATTCTGCCATCCTTTTTTCTGGTGATCAAGGGAGAATCGTAGAAGTATTTTTAAGCAGATCTACTAATGAAGTCAAAATAGAAACAGAACACGAGTTATCTCGTCGATTCGGACGTAAATCTCAAACCCTCGCTAGCGATCGCCGTGACAGAGAATTTGAACTCCGTTTCATCAGAGAAATGGCTACAGAAATTAATGAATATTTTATTGATCATTTAGAAGATTCTCGCATTGTTTTTGGCGGTAATTTAAAACAAGCAGCAAAAATTAAAAATGCCCTTAATCCAGCCGTTAGAGATTTAGTTGTGGCCATTGAAGCAATGGACTTCAAACTTCCTGATAACGAAATTGCGGAAATTGTTCGCCCCATAGCCTATGCCTATGAACAAGATCATGATGTGATGGTGGTAGAAAACTTAATCTATCATTTCAATAAAAATGGTACTGCGGTAATTGAAAAACAAGGAGTAGAAAGAGCTCTAAGTGAAGCTAGAGTAAAAACTTTAGTACTTCCTTATCCTATGGATACCGAAGAATTTGACGCTCTCATTGTTCAGGTTATTTTATCTGGCGCACAAATTGAATTTGTATATGGCGAAGGTGCAGAAAAATTAAAACAATATGGTGGTATTGGAGCAGAACTTTACTATTCTGTAAGATAATTAACCATTAGAAGGGTGAAATCCTTTCACCCCTACAGGTTTTTCATGATTGTTAAACTTTGGCGAAAACCCACTACTTTCCCAATAATAGCGATAGCTGGAGCAGTAAAACCAGTTTTTTCTACTTGATCAAGAATATCCTTTAAAGTACCATATAATTCTTCTTGTTCTGGTCTTGTACCCCAGCGAATTAAGGCTATTTCGGTTTTTTCATCTAAACCAGCCTTAATCAATTCGGGGATAATATAGCTTAAATTATGAATCCCCATATAAATAACGATGGTTTCTGAACCAAGGGCGATCGCCTTCCAATTAACTTCAGGGCGATATTTTCCAGCTGATTCATGACCAGTGACAAAAGTAACCGATGAACTATAACCCCGATGAGTAACAGGAATATTTGCATAGGCAGGAGCAGCAATACCAGCAGTAATACCCGGTACAACTTCCACCGCAATTCCCTCGGCGATTAAATCTGCCATTTCT
This sequence comes from Geminocystis sp., assembly GCF_041753295.1. Classification (NCBI taxonomy): domain Bacteria; kingdom Bacillati; phylum Cyanobacteriota; class Cyanophyceae; order Chroococcales; family Geminocystaceae; genus Geminocystis; species Geminocystis sp. Next base: position 99,151 of record NZ_JBGSUU010000104.1, on the reverse strand, counting down.
TCTCCACCCCGTCCAAAAACGAAAGGATCTCCTCCTTTCAAACGTACAACGATAGCGTGTTGTTTTGCCTTTTCAATCAATAATTGTGTCGTATCTGATTGTAATAATGAGTGATTTCCTCTACGTTTACCTGCGTCAATTTTTTCAGCATAAGGGCTAATCATCCCTAAAATTTCTGCACTTACTAAGGCATCATAGATAACCACATCTGCTAATTCAAGAAGAGTTTTACCCTTAATTGTCATTAATCCGGGATCTCCAGGTCCTGCACCCACTAAGTAAACTTTACCAACTTTTTGAGACTCGTTTATGATCATTTAATAACCTGAAATCAATTTACACTCTAACTTTTTTCTCAAATATATTAAGTAAAGTTAACTACATTTATTACCATAGAAATCTTTAAATCATTGAGAAACAATTAAAGATTAAAAAATAAATCTGGAAACTTTACTATACCGTCAAAGCTGAAAGTTTATCATTCTTTTTAAAGTAGCAAAATCTGAGTATAATAAGCAACGATTGCCAAAATTTATAAAACTATCCATGAGCGTTAATTGGGAAACCGTTGGAACTTACGAAGATATATTGTATTTTAAATATGATGGAATCGCAAAAATAGTTATTAATCGCCCTCATAAACGTAATGCTTTTCGTCCGCAAACTGTATTTGAACTTTACTCAGCTTTTTGTGATGCGAGAGAAGATCAACGTATTGGAGTAATTTTACTTACAGGTGCAGGACCTCACAGTGACGGTAAATACGCTTTTTGCTCTGGTGGTGATCAAAGTGTCAGAAGTAAAGCAGGATACGTTGGTAATGATGGCGTACCTCGTTTAAATGTTTTAGACTTACAAAGACTAATTCGCACTATTCCTAAAGTTGTGATTGCTTTAGTAGCAGGATATGCTATCGGTGGTGGTCATGTATTGCACTTAATTTGTGATTTGAGTATTGCAGCAGATAACGCTATTTTCGGGCAAACTGGCCCAAAAGTAGGCAGTTTTGATGGTGGTTTTGGGGCTAGTTATCTCGCCCGTGTCGTAGGGCAAAAAAAAGCCCGTGAAATTTGGTTTTTATGTCGTCAATATAATGCAGAAGAAGCCTTAGAAATGGGGTTAGTTAATATTGTTGTACCTGTGGAAGACTTAGAAACCGAAGGCATAAAATGGGCTCAAGAAATCCTTGAAAAAAGTCCTACGGCTATTCGTTGTTTGAAATCCGCTTTCAATGCTGATTGTGATGGTCAAGCAGGAATACAAGAACTAGCTGGTAATGCTACTTTGTTATATTATCTCACAGAAGAAGGTACAGAAGGAAAACAGGCATTTTTGGAAAAGCGATCGCCAGATTTTCGTCAATATCCTTGGCTACCCTAACAAACCTGAGTGAACCATAAAATTTTAGATAAGGGGAGGAGATAGGAGTAATGAGTAATTAGTAATGAGTAATTAATTCCTAATTTCTAATTTCTAATTTCTAATTTCTAAAGCCTTTATTCTAAGAGGTTTTTAATCTCGAACTCAGGTTAACCAAGATCAGAATTTGTGAGATTTTTGATTAATTTGAAAAGATAAAAATTAGGGGAAATTTAGCTTAACGAGATGGTTTAATTATGATTAAATAGTGTATGTGATAGGAGGGTAAGTTGATGGACACAGATAAGTTAGATTCGATTCTTGGTATTCTTGCCTTAATTATTTTACTAGGAGGGTTGCTGATGTTATTTAGCGGAGTCAAGAAAATGAATGATTAAACAAAAAATACCTTTACTCTATAACTAAATATCATTAAAATATTGATTCTAGTTATTAGTCATAATGATAAATTGTGGATAAGTCATTACACTTATTTAATCTGACGATACTGCCTCTTTATTAACGGTTATAGTGTTAAATTCTGAAGGTAAATTCACTGAAGGAAGAGCACAAGTCAGAGAAAAAGATTTTTCTAAAATAACAATTTCGGGCAAATTTTGCCATTCACTATGAAAAGCAGGAGTCGCAAAACTACAAGAAGCCCAATGTGCTTTAACTAAAACACCTAATTGTGAACACATTCCGCCTCTTCTTCCTTCTGGTTGATAGGATTTACAATAACGACAAGCCGAAGCACAAGAATTATTAGGTTTCATTTTTCTACCATCTCATTGATCTAACTTTTTTATCTTTGATCTATTATTAACTATCTGGGATCAAGGCTTTTAAGGCTAAAACCTATTCATATCTAGTAAAAAGCCCTCTTTTTAACTAATTTTTCTTTTATATTGTTTTAACTATTGCTTAACAGAACTAAATATTGAGTTAAACTTTAGTTAACTTACATAAACTTTTGCTTAATATTTTAAAAAATGTGTTTCTTAATACATTGGGGATCAAGAGAAACTGGTTTTAAATGTATTGAAAACTAAATTATATTGTTAATCATCACTGAACAGAAAATAAAGTTATTTGAGTACAATAATTTAACTTATTCTAAAAATAATCTTGTTAATATCAATTAAATCTCTTAAATGTAACAATTATTGTTAATAATGCTTAATATTTTAAAACCCCTTTATCCCGCTTTTTTCGCTTCCTTAAAAAGTAATCCTGAATCTGCCCATATCACAACCTTAAAATTACTAGAGCAATTATATTCTCAAGGGGATAATTTTTGGGCTAAATGTATAATTCAAGACATAGAAAAATCTTTCAGTTATCACCATCCCTCTTTGTCTCAATCTCTATGGAATTTAAAATTTGACAATCCTTTAGGTTTAGCACCCGGATTTGATAAAAATGCTCAAGGTGCAGGAATTTGGCATAGTTTTGGCTTTGGTTTTGCCGAATTAGGGGCAATTACCCTTCATTGTCAAAATGGCAATCCTTTACCTCGAATGTTTCGTTTACCGAAAGATAAAGCTATTCTTAATCGTATGGGCGCAAATAATCAAGGTGCAGAAGTTATTGCACAACGACTACAACAAACTTGGCAAAAAAAATCAAGAAGTATCCCCATGGGAATTAACTTATGTAAATCTAAAATTACGGACTTAAATCAAGCCTCTGATGATTATTTAGGCAGTTTTCGCCTTTTATTTCCTCACGCTGACTACTTCGTGGTTAATGTAAGTTCTCCTAATACTCCCGGATTGCGATCTCTTCAAGGGGGAGAACAATTAGAGTTAATTTTAGAGGCTTTACAAGGTGAAAACAAAGGAGAAAAACCGATTTTGATTAAAATTGCCCCAGACTTAGAATGGGAAGAAATAAGCACAATTTTAAGGGTATCAGAGCAATATAATTTGTCAGGAATAGTAGCAACAAATACCACCATCAAAAAAGAAGGTTTAAAAACGGAGATTTTACCAGAAACAGGAAAATTAATTACAGAAGAAATGGGAGGAATTAGCGGAAAACCCTTAAGAAATCGAGCAACAGAAGTAATTAAATTTATTTACCAAGAAACTAACGGTAAATTACCGATTATTGGGGTAGGAGGTATTTGTGATACAGAATCAGCATGGGAAAAAATTACTGCAGGGGCGAGTTTATTACAATTTTATAGCGGTTGGGTTTATGAAGGCCCTTGGGTTGTGAAAGAAATATTACAAGGCTTAACGAAAAAATTAGCAGAAAAAGGGTTAAATCATATTCAACAAGCAGTGGGAATTGAGCATAACAACTGTTAATTGAAGCAAAAATCAGCTAAATTAGAAAAAATAGCATAATTAAAGTAAAAATCATGGCATCTTCTTCCATCGCAGTTAGAGAATTACCTTTATTTCCACTTCCCGAAGTTGTTTTATTTCCGGGGCGCCCTTTACCCTTACATATTTTTGAATTTCGTTATCGGATGATGATCAATACAATTTTAGAATATGATCGTCGTTTTGGCGTACTGATGATCGATCCCAATAATGGAGAAATTGCTAATATTGGTTGTTGTGCAGAAATTATCCATTTTGAAAAATTGCCTGATGATCGTATGAAAGTGTTAACCTTAGGACAACAAAGATTTCGAGTTTTAGAATATACCAGAGAAAAACCTTATCGAGTCGCTTTGGTTGAATGGTTTGAAGATTATTCCACCGATACAAATTTACGAGGTAAAGCTAAAGAAGTGACTACATTACTTCACGATGTTGTTAAGTTGTCAGGAAAATTAACAGATCAAAAAATTGAATTACCCGAAAATTTACCTACTTTACCCTTAGAATTATCTTATTGGGTTGCAAGTAATCTTTATGGAGTAGCAATAGAACAACAAGCATTATTAGAAATACAAGATACTGGCGAACGTTTACAAAGAGAAGCTGACATTTTAGAAACCACAAGAGGTAATTTAGCCGCTCGTACTGCTTTAAAAGACGCTTTTAAAAATTAGTAAATAGGAGAAATCCCGATTAATCAATCAAGTTTTTAATACCTTCACCCTTAATTTTAAAATATTTTCTGACTGATTTGTTGAACAACTCATTATTAAGCTAATCCTTTTTTTGCGATGTCACCATAAAAAAAACGAAAAAAAATCAGAAAAGCTCTTGTCAATGGTTGACTTTTATGATATTATTTATATAGTCGGAATATTGACTTTTTTAGGTATCAAGACGCAGATTTCCATTATCATATATACTATATATTACTGCGAAGAAAAAAGGAAAAGTCAAGGCAAAAAATGAAATTTTTTTTCACCGCTTAATTAGGAGAGAGGGGTTGTAAAATTCCGAAGGGTCATTTTTTTAAGATTTCTTACATCAAACGGGGATAGTTGTGGTAATTTTTACTCAAAAATGTAAGACTTTTTGCCAATATTTTTTGTATTTATATCTTCTGCATAAAACCTGAAACCTGAAACCTATTCCCCAAAGCCTAATTAATTAATTTTTATCTACTTGATAACCAAATTCAGCTAATCTTAAGCGAGATTGTCGCCATTTTGGTTCAACTTTAACGAATAATTCTAAATAGACTTTACCGCTTAATAATTTTTGCATTTGTTGACGAGAAGCTGTACCAATTTCTTTTAACATACTTCCTTTTTGTCCAATCATAATAGATTTTTGAGAATTTCTTTCGACACTAATAGCGGCATAAATTTTAGTAATTTTTTGACTTTCTTCCATTTTTTCCACCGTGACGGCAACGGAATGGGGTATTTCTTCCTTAGTTAATAATAATATTTGTTCTCGAATTAATTCGCCGATAATAAATCTTTCCGGTTGATCTGTAACTAAATCAGGAGGATAATAATAAGGACCAAAATCTAATTTTGTGATTAATTTTTCTTGTAAATTTTCTAATCCTTCCCCTGTTAGTGCAGAAAACTCCACCATTTGCCAATTTTCTTGACAGATTTCTTGATAACTGTCTCTTAATTTATCTTTTTTTTCTCCCTGTAAATCTGTTTTATTTAAGCCTAAAATTATCGGTGTTTTACTATTTTGTAATAATTCAGTAATATATCTATCTCCACCTCCTACAACAAAAGAGGCATCTACTACAAATAAGACGACATCCACATTATTGATAGCAGATACGGCATTTTGTACTAAAACTCTACCTAATTCATGGTGTGGCTTATGAATGCCGGGGGTGTCAACGAAAATAATTTGTGCATCGGCGGTGGTTAAAATGCCTCGTAAACGATTACGGGTAGTTTGTGGCACGGGAGATGTAATAGCGATTTTCTCCCCTACTAATCGATTCATAAGGGTGGATTTACCCACATTTGGGCGCCCGATAATAGCAATAAAACCAGACTTAAATTCGGGAGAAGCAACAGGAATAACAGGCAAAAAGGGGTTAGACATGGGGAAAAATACCTAAAATATACTCGCCTTGATTAACAGTATCGTTAATAGAGACATCATAAATAATGCCTTCATCTACAGATTTAATCTCCATTATAATGGGGAGATCGCCATTTTTAGGAAATGATAAAAGTTGATAGAGTACGTCTTCATAAGTAACTTTTGTGCCTTCGGATAATCGATGACGAATAATTCCTCCTTGAGGTGCATAATAGTGTTTGAGGTTATTTTTATTAACAAACTGAGTCGTTTTTTGTGGTATTATTACATCTAAATTAAGCATTTTTTTTGCAGATAGATAATTAATAATTCCTTTGATACCTTTATTAACAGATGCTTGATTAACTGTCATACCAGAGCCTAATTCTAATGTCCATGATTCCACATCAAAAGTAATATTTCTTCCTTGTTGAATAAATTTTTTCTCTAAAATTAACCAAGGATTTAAAAAGGCTTCATCGAAAGCATTACCATCATATTTATTCATTAATATACCATAATCAAAGAGAAAATAATCAGCATTTTTTTGACGAGAATCAAAACAATAAATATAATCAATAGCTTTTACACTAGAACTATGAAGGTCAATGATATAATTAGCATCTAAAGAAAGAGAATGTAAAATATTGCGATAATGTTCAGAAAAAGAAATACCTCTATTTTGATTAATAGATTTTAGTTTATTATTAAATTTAATTAATATTTGATTTAAAAAATTTTGCTGTATTTCTTCCTTAGTTAAATTAAGATTATCTTTAACAAACTTATTAATATTAACCTTTTCATGACTATAATCCCAAAAAATACGATTCCAATTAAGTCCATCGTAAGGGCTAAATCTGCCTGTCGAAAAGAATAAATTACGTTGATTAACGGCAGTAGGATTGCACATTGGCACTAAGAAAATTTCGCCGTGAAGAGTATCCTCATTTAACTGACTAAAGAATTTAATTAATTCATAAATAACAGCATTTCCGACAATTTCTCCTCCATGTAAATTACTTTGAATATAAACTTTTTTTGTGCCTGTTTTACCTTTAAAATGATAAGTTTTTAACTGCAAAATATCACCACTAGCTAAAGTTTGGAGATTAATTAATTTAGTAATAGGATTCATAAATATTTAGTTAATAAAATAGAATTATTTTAATTTTATGCAATAATCTGATCAATAAAAATTTTAAAATTATCGATGATTATCCAAACTTAATATAAGATAAAAATAAACGATAACAAAGATTATAGTATGTGGTTAGAAATTCTTAATGCTATTAACAATAATATAAATTCAAAATTTGAGTTAATAAATTATAAATCCGTTGGCGGTGGTTGTATTAATCAGGCTTATCAACTTATTGGTAAGGATAAAAGCTATTTTGTAAAGTTAAATAATCCTTCACAGATGGAAATGTTTAAAGCTGAAGCTGTGGGTTTAGAAGAAATTTATCAAACTAATACTGTTATTGTACCAAAACCTATTTGCTATGGTGTTACCAAAAATAATAGTTATCTTGTTTTAGAATACTTGAATTTAGGGCGTGGTAATAATCAATCATGGTTAAAAATGGGGCAAAAATTAGCCTTATTACATCAGTTTAAATTTAATAAGGAGGAGGAAAAAGTCTCTAAAATTGAGGATTTAAAACCATCTTTCTTGAGTAAGGAGGAAGAAAAAGTCTCCAAAGGAAGATATTTAGAAGGGTTAACATCTTCTAGTTATGGTAACAAATATGGTTATTTTGGTTGGCATATTAATAATACTATCGGTTCAACGCCACAAATTAATGATTGGTGCAATAATTGGGGAGATTTTTTTGCAGATAAAAGAATTGGTTATCAACTGAAGTTAGCTAATCAACGAGGGGGTAACTTTTCTAACTCTGAAGAAATTATCGAAAAAGTTAGACAAAATTTAGCTAATCATAATCCGTCACCTTCTTTAGTACATGGTGATTTATGGTCTGGCAATGCAGGATTTACAGATAAGGGGGAGGGGACAATTTTTGATCCTGCGTGTTACTATGGTGATCGAGAAGTAGATATTGCCATGACAGAATTATTCGGCGGTTTTCCTGATGGTTTTTATGATGGTTATAATCAACAATGGGCGTTAAATGATGGTTATAATCAGAGAAAAAATATCTACAATTTATATCATATTCTCAACCATTTTAATTTGTTTGGTGGTGGTTATGAATCTCAAGCCCAAAGAATTATTAAATCTTTCTCTTGATGATAAATAATTGTCATCGTGAATTATTAGTCAATAATAAAAAAAAGAAATCGGCAAATCTTGCTATAACTCAAAGCTAAAAGCTGAAGACTGACAGTTAATCAAAAATTGTTAATTCTTCATTGAAGTTACTATCCTTTCCCAACTAATTTATAATGGATTAAGGTGATAAGGCAGAATAATAAATGATTAAGAAATATTAATATTTATTGCGTTATATTAATTATTGTGGGTAAAATTACATGAGTGAAGTACAGGAATTTCGTCACATTTTAGTCATAGAAGATCGTAAAGGTAGAAGAATCGTCTCTCTGGAGGAAAGTAACTACACTTTAGGTAGAGATTCACATAATCCTATTATCCTTTATGATTATCAAGTTTCTCGTACTCATGCTACTTTAATTCGTAAAATCAATGATGATGATAATAATGGTTTTTCTTATCGCATTATGGATGGAGATTTACAAGGGAAAAAAAGTACTAACGGTATTTTAATTAATGGACATTCTAGCATTTCCCATGAGTTAAAACATGGTGATACCATCCGTTTTGCTAATGAAGCTAAAGCTAATTATTATATTATTCCCACAGATTCAGGTATTGATTTATTTAATCCCGACGGTTTAGATAAAATTAATCCTTCTCGTGTTACTCTGACTAATCAATCTAGCGAAACTATGATTGGTAAACAAGAAGAGTCTAGTAATACAGAAGATCAACAAGAGTTAATTCGTCTTGCTTCTTTTCCTGAATTAAGTCCGAATCCCATTATTGAGTTAGATTGGGATGGTAATATTACTTATGTTAATCCTGCGGCTAGTATTAAGTTTGACACTATTTATGATGACAAATTAGATCATCCTATTCTCTCTGGGTTGTTAACAGAATATAATAATCGTCAGGGTAATTTATTTTTACGAGAAGTTAAAATTGGTGCAGAAGTTTTTGAGCAATATGTTCATTATCTTTCTGAAAAGAAGTTAATTAGATGTTATATTTTTGATTTTACTAAAAGGAAACAAGCAGAAGGACAATTAAGGGAAAGTGAAGCTCGTTATCGTGCTATTGTGCGTCAAACTTCGGAAGGAATTTTCTTAGCTTATACCAGCAATAGGCGGATTATTGAAGCTAATGATGCCTATATCAAACTTTTAGGTTATTCTAGCGAAGAAATTACTAACTTAACTCTTTATAATATTATTGCTAGTGATTTAACGGGTTTTAATCAAGATTTAACTAATGTTTTAGAAACTAAACAAGATTTTGTCGGACAATATTTATATCGTTGTAAAGATGGTAGTCTCATTAATTTGGAATCTAGTGTTAGTTTTATTAACTATCAAAATAAGGATATTTTTTGTTTTGTGGTAAGAAATATTCAACCTTCCCAAAATACTGGTTTAGCTACTTATCCTGTTTTTCATGATTCTCTTACTTGTTTACCTAATCAAAAGTTATTTAATGAACAATTAGCTGTGGCGATCGCCAATGCGGAACGTTATCAATATTTAATGGGAGTAATAGTAGCACAAATCAATAATTTTAATGAATATAAACAGAATAATAGTGTTGAATTAGCAGACAGATTAATTAGAAACTTTGCGCAAACATTACAATCTTGTTTAAGGGTAGGAGATTTAATTGCGAGATGGGATGATAATAAATTTATAGTTTTATTTCCCCGCATAAAAGGGCCAAGAGATCCAGCTAAAATAGCGAAAAAAATGTCTTCAACATTAGAGCAATTTTTACAAGAATCTTCTATCAATATAAAACTAAATTTGAATATAAGTTTATCTATTTATCCCATTGATGGTGACGAACTTTCACTGTTTATTAAAAATAGTTTAACAACTTTAGAACAAACTAAAACAGTAAATAATAATTATGGTGTAACAGGATTTTCTATTAGTCCGAAAACTGCTAGTTTATTAAAGTTAGAAAATTTAATTGGTAGTGCCATTAAAGAACAACAATTCTTCTTATGTTATCAACCACAAATAGATACTTTGACAGGAAAATTAACGGGTTTAGAAGCATTATTACGGTGGGATCATCCAGAATTAGGTAAAGTGACTCCTCGTCATTTTTTACGATTAACCGAAGAAACTGATTTTATGTTACCTTTAGGATTATGGATATTACAAACCGCTACTTTAAATATAAATACATGGAAAAAGGAAAATATTTCGCCACTTCCTATAGGGGTTAATATTTCTGCAAGACAGTTTTCTCAACCTAATTTTGTGGAAATGATCGAGAAAATTTTAGACCAAAGTGAACTACCACCAGAATTATTAGAATTAGAAATTACTGAAAATTGCTTTCTCCAAAATGCAGAATCAGCTTACGAAATTTTAGCTCAATTATCTGCTTTAAAAGTTCGTTTATGTTTTGACAATTTTGGTGCAGGAAATTCCGCTTTAGTTCATTTACAAAAAGTGTCTTTTGATACAATAAAAATTAGTCCTAGCGTGGTTAATCAATTAGAAGAAAATATTAAATACAAAGCGCTCATTCAAGGAATGGCAGTTTTTTGTCAAGGTTATGGTAGTCGATTGGTAGCTGTAGGTATAGAAAAATTAGAACAAATGGAATTACTTAGAGATTTAGGTTGTCTGGAAATTCAGGGTAATTTATTTAGTCGCCCTTTACCTTTTAAAGAAGCAACTAATTTTCTTCATAAATCGGAGTATTCTATCATGAATTAACTATTAACAATTAATTATCGAAGTTACATTATTATTATTTTAAAATCCTATGAATAGCGACTATATAAAAACAAGTTTAAATAAAGATTTACAAACTACAACTCATGTTTTAGTATTAGAAGATGAAAATTCAAGACAAACTATTATTTTAGAGGAAGCAAATTATTCCATAGGAAGAGATCCTCGTAATAAAATTCCTTTAATCTCAAAAAAAGTATCCCGTTTTCATGCCACTTTATTACGTCGAACGGATATGAAAAATAGGGCTTTTTCTTATTGGCTTTTAGACGGTGATTTACAAGGTAATCGTAGCACAAATGGGATATTTATTAATGATAAAAGATGTTTAGTTCAAGAGTTAAAACACGAAGATATAATTCGCTTTGGTTTAGAAATTCAAGGTAGTTATTATGTGTTAAATAATATATCTGATTTAGCTTTATTACAATCGGGAGATTTTCAGCAATCGGTGGAATCTGAAAGTACTATTCGTAGTAATAATAAAATACAGACTCAAAGTCAAAATGCGACTCAACATCGTGAGATGAAACAGACATTAGTGATTTCTGAACCTAATATGGAATCAGGAGATAGCGATACTTTCAGTGTCAGAAACTCTAACGGTGATTCTGAGATTACAAAATTAGCTTCTTTTCCTGAATTAAGTCCAAATCCGATCATTGAAATGGATTGGGAAGGGAAAATTACTTATCTAAATCCTTCGGCAGTGACTAAATTTCCTGAATTAAAAAATAGTCCGATAACGGAAAATCATCCTCTTTTATTAGGTTTAATTAAAAATATTGAAAATCATGGTAAAAATAATAAATTATTTGTAAGAGAAGTTACCATAAAAGATCAAGTTTTTGAACAATATATTCATTATTTATCGGACAAAAAATTAATTAGAAGTTATGTTTTTGATTTTACGAAAAGAAAGGTTTTAGAAACTCAATTAAAAGAAAGTGAGCAAAGATATAAAGCGTTTATTAGTCAAACCAAAGAAGGAATTTTTTTAGTAGATGCTAATAACAAAAAGATTTTAGAAGCAAACAATGCTTTAGCTGATTTACTTGGTTATGGTTTAGAGGAAGTTTATTCTTTAAAATTATATGATTTAATTGATCTTAATACCGCCACTTTAGATGAACAGATTGACTTAATTTTAGCCTCCAAAAAAGAAAAAAACTTTTTGAAACAATTTAATTATCAAAGTAAAAATAAATTATTAGTTGAACTAGAATCTAATATTACTTGGGTTAGCTACGGAGATCAAACCATACTTTCTTTTGCAGTGCGTCCTGCTACAAAAAATATTCATCAAGAGACGTTTATTCAAGAACAGGGATTATATGATTTAGAAACAGGTTTACCGAATCGGCAATTATTTATGGAACAGTTTAATACTGCCATTGCTAATAGTCGTCGTTATACGGGTTTATTGTGCATAATTTTCCTTGAATTAGAAATTTTGGAAGAAAATCAAGAAAACCTTTCCTATAGCCTGAAATCGAATATTTTAGATGGTTTCGGGAAACGTTTAAGAGCGTCTTTACGTTCGGGGGATACCGTAGCACACTGGGAATTATCACAGTTTATTTGTCTTTTACCTCAAGTTAGAAGTATTAAAGATGTCGGAAGAGTTTGTAATCGGATGTTAGAATCTTTAAAACCGCCATTTTTTCTCGAAAATAAAAAAATACATATAAAAAGTGGTATGGGTATCGCCATTAAATCTCAAGAAGCGACAAATGTAACAGCAGAGATTTTACTTAATCAAGGACAAACTGCATTATTTAAGAGTAAAGAAGCAGGAAGTAATAATTATAAATTCTTTGATCCTAAAATACAGGTAGAAATTGAAAGATTACTGAGAATTGAAAAATTATTAGCCCACGCTTTGCATAGAAATGAGTTTTCATTATATTATCAGCCACAAATTGACACGGAAAACTATACTATAACAGGGTTAGAAGCGTTAATTAGATGGGATCATCCTGATTTAGGTAGAGTTACTCCAGATCAATTTATTCCTTTAGCAGAAGAAACAGGTTTAATTGTACCTATCGGAGAATGGGTAATTGAAACCGCTTGTCTTCAAAGACAATTGTGGCAAAGAGATAATTTGAATTTAACAAATCAACCAATTTGTATTAACATATCTAATCAGCAATTTCATCAACCTAATTTTGCGGGAATGATTAAAAATATTTTATATAAAATTCAAATAGATCCCAATTTATTAGAGTTAGAAATTACAGAAAAAACCATCGGTGGAGATATAGAATTAGCGGCAAAAACATTGACAGAATTAACACTATTAGGAGTAAGAGTGGCTTTAGATGATTTTGGTAGTGGTAGTTCGGCTTTAGGTTATTTAAAACAATTTCAGTTTTCCACTTTAAAAATTGATCTTCCTATTATACAAAATTTTATCAATAATAATCAAGATAAAGCTATGATTACGGCAATGATTGCCATTGCAGAAAGTTTTAATTTGAGGGTAGTAGCTGAGGGAGTAGAAACAAAAGCACAAGTTGAAAAATTATTACAATTAGGATGCAAAGAAATACAAGGTAATTGGTTAAGTGTACCTGTCAATGTCGAGGAAATAACTACATTTTTAGCACGTTCTAATTATGATTTAGAGTAAATATATTTATGCCTAATCCCAATCAAAAAAAAAATCATTTTTTATTCCTATCTCCTGAAAATTGTAGCGAACAAATAGTAATTTCTTTAACCGAAAGTGTTTATTCTATAGGTCGTCATTCTGATAGTAATATTAAATTATATTCCGAAGCTGTATCGAGAAATCATGCCACTTTAATCAGAAAAGAGATAGGAAAAGATAACAGTTCATATATTTTAATTGATGGTGATTTAAAAGGACAAAGAAGTCAAAATGGTATTGTCGTTAACGAAAAAAAAACTATTTATCATCAACTAGAAGATGGTGATATTATTATGTTTGGTAGCAGTGAAATAAAAGCTATTTATAAACAAGAAAATGCGTTATCAGAATATTTCCCTTTTTGTGATTTAAACTCAAAAATTCAGCAAAATAATATAGCTTTATCTTCTGAATTAACAAGAGAACAATTACAAAATACTTTAATTCTTTCGGAAGAAAATCTCAATCAAAATCTTAGTCAAAAAGATATTAAAAGGTTAGCTTCTTTTCCTGAATTGTCTCCAAATCCCATTATAGAATTTGATCTTAATGGCAAAATAATTTATAGTAATCCTGCTGCAAATTTATGTTTTAGTGAATTATTTAATGAAGATAATATTACTAACCCTTTAATTGCTGGTTTAACTCGTAATACTAATCAGATTAACGGAGAATTGATTATTAGAGAAATAAAAATTAAAGATAAATATTTTGACCAATATATACATTATTTATCAAAACAAAACTTTATTAGGAGCTATATTTTTGATATTACTAAACGTAAAATTTCAGAAAAAAAACTAAAATATCAGGCTTTTCATGATTCTTTAACAGGTATTCCTAATCGAGAATTTTTTTATTGGAAATTAGAACAATATCTTAATAATGTTAAAACAAATAATGAGCAACTTGCTATTTTTTTTATTGATATAGATCGCTTTAAAAATATCAACGAAACTTTAAATCATACAACAGGAGATAAACTATTAGAAAATTTCTCTTATCGTCTAGTTTCTAACCTTCCAGAAGATTGTTTTCTCGCACGGTGGGGAGGAGATGAATTTACTGTCATTGTGCCTTTAAAGGATAATTTACCCAGAATAAATCAAATTGCACAAAAGATTATTAATAGTTTAAAAGAACCTTTTATCATAAAAAAATATACTATTTACGTTACTTGTAGTATTGGCGTTTCTATTTATCCTAAAGATGGTTTAGAAGAAAAAACTTTAATTAAAAATGCCGATATAGCCTTATTTCGAGCTAAACAAATGGGTAAAAATAATTGTCAGTTTTATACAACTCAATTAAGCGGTGAACAGATGTTATTATTTGAGTTAGAAAATAGGTTATATAACGCTTTAGATAATCAAGAATTATTCTTAAATTTTCAGCCACAATTAGACTTAAATACTAATAAAATTAGTGCTTTAGAAGTTTTATTACGTTGGCAACATCCAGATTTAGGAGTGGTTTCTCCATCAAAATTTATTCCTTTAGCGGAAGAGACAGGTTTAATTATTCCTATTGGTGAATGGGTTTTAGAAACTGCTTGTTTGCAAGGGAAAAAATGGCAAGATTTAGGTTATCCTAAAATGGTGATAGCTGTTAATGTTTCTGTTAAACAATTTCAACAAGATAATTTCATTCAACAAGTCAAAAATATTTTACATAAAACACAATTTAATCCTGAATATTTAGAACTAGAAATTACCGAAACTATTTTAATGCAAAATGTAGATAAAACTGAAATTATTATTAATGAATTATCACAACTAGGAGTAAAATTTTCTTTAGATGATTTTGGTACGGGTTATTCTTCTCTTAGTTACTTAAAAAAATTCCCTTTTAATGTTGTTAAAATAGATCAATCTTTTATCACTGATTTAGCAATTAATGAACAAGATCAAGCCCTAGTTTCCGCAGTAATTACTTTAGCTAAAGGCTATAAAATGAAAGTAGTAGCTGAGGGAGTAGAAACAGATAATCAAAAAAAATTATTGAAACAACTTAAATGTGATTTTATTCAAGGTTGGTTAATAAGTAAACCATTTAGAGAAGAAGATTTATTAGCTTTTTTAAACAAATTAATAAATTAGGAATTTAGAATTTATAATGATAAAGACGTAGCAGACTACGCCTCTACTAAAAGTTTGTTTATTGATGATAATTTAATTCTTCAAATTGATCAAAAAATGTCCATAAACGACTAGCTATTTTATTTACTCCACCTTCAATATTTGTTTCTATATTTAAGGGTAAAACTGGATCATGAAGAGATAAACGTAATAAAAACCACCCTTTTTCTGATTCATTTTCACAAGAAATCCTAATACCTTCATAATTATTAGGCACAATATTCCAGTCAGTTTGACTAGCACTAAATGCTGTTAATTTTTCGATAATTTGAGTTCCATATTCTTTAAAATTTTCTGCGGTAATTATTAACCTAAATTCTTCACTTTCTACGGGTTCTTTTAGTCTATTAATTAAGTCAATTAAATTTTTATTTTCTAGGTTTAATTTAGCCAATTCGATTAATAATTTAGTAACTAAATATGCACCATCATCGAGAAAATAATTTTCTTTTAACGCAGCGTGTCCCGAAGTTTCGATGGCTAACCATGATTCTACACCCTCTTGATTTAACCGTAAAGCCTCATTAATTACATTTTTATAACCTCTTTTAAAACGATGATGTTTTCCCTTTAATTCTTCTTCGATAAATTGAGTTAAACCATCGGAAGTAATAGAATCAGTAACAATAGTACTTTGTGGATGTTCTTTTAAAATTATGGCACTAATTAAGGCTATTAATTTATTACGATTTAATTCTTTTCCTTGACTATCAACGGCGGCACTGCGATCTACATCAGTATCAAATATAATACCAAAATCTGCTTGATGATTAATCACCGCCCCAGAAATGGACATCATAGCTTCTTTATTTTCAGGGTTAGGAATATGATTGGGAAAATTACCATCAGGATTTAAAAATTGACTGCCTTGTATATCTGCACCTAAAGGTAACAAAACTTTTGTAGCATAAAAACCACCAGCACCATTTCCTGCATCTAAAATAATTTTCAAGCCTTGTAAGGGAGTTTCATAATTATCAGGATGGTTAACAGATTCTCGAATTTTGGTGACAAATTGGTTAGCATAAACCGACATAAAATCACGTTTTTCGATGTTACCTTTTTCTTCAATTTTCGGAAACTCTCCTTTTTGTGCTATGGCAAGAATTTCGGTAATATCTTGTTTTTCTAAACCTCCTTTATCGGTAAAAAACTTCAAGCCGTTACGATTAAAAGGCAGATGACTAGCGGTTAACATAATTGCACCGGCACACTTATAACCTTCTGTAATCGTACTCATAAACATAGCAGGAGTGGAAGCCATGGCAAAATCATACACCTTTACCCCTAAACTGGCGATCGCATTGAGAGAAGCATTCATTAAAGTTTCACCCGATAAACGACTATCCCTACCTATAGAAATAGTTAACTTAGAAGTGGGTTTATGTTTTTGTTGACTTAACCATAAAGAAAAAGCCTTGCCAATAATGGCGACAACTTCAGGAGTGAGGTTAACTTCTTCTCCTGCTACTCCCGTTAAAGCAACACCTCGAATATCAGAGCCATTTTGCAGTTTTTGCCAGTTAATTTCTGTCATGATTGATAAGTTTGGGTAAATAAAATATTGTCACTTTCATTATCAATCAGTTTTTCTTCAGTTAATCAAAAAAAGTGCAAGGATGAATATTTACCACCTAAATATAATCATTAGGAGGATTTTTCAAAATAACTTAAGCAAAGAAAAATTGAGCCGTATTTGCAACATCTAAACTGCTACCATTAACACTTAATTCAGCGCTAGAAAATCCTGTAGTATCTTTTATAGTAACTAAAAGGTTTCCTGTACCGAAATCTCCGTCACCAGAAATACCATTTCCTAATCGTAATTCTGTATTAAAACCAGATACTTTAACATCGATAAATGAGATATTTGTGAAACTTAATTTATCGCTTCCTTTAACAAATTCGTTAATAGTGTCAACACCACTTCCTAAACTATAGCGAACAATATCACTCATACGATCATTGCGACCTAAATTGAGGGTATCATTACCACTATCACCCGTGAGGATGTCTGAACCACTACCACCAGTAAGAATATCATTATTATTCCCACCAGTAAGAATATCATTGTTATTACCACCATTAATGGTATCGTTACCGTTACCACCTCTTAAGTCGTCATTATTATCCCCACCGAATAAATTATCATTGCCAATACCACCATTTAAAGTATCGTTACCGTTTTCACCTCTCAAGTCATCATTACCATTATCCCCCGTTAAAATGTCGTTACCAACGCTACCACTTAAGTGATCATTACCTTCATTTCCGAATAAGTGATCATTACCGTTACCACCATTAATGGTATCGTTACCATTATCTCCTCTTAAATCATCGTTACCGTTATTACCGTTTAAAGTATCATTACCAATGCTACCGCTTAGACTATCATTACCTTCATTTCCGAATAAATGATCACTTCCATTACCACCATTAAGAGAATCATTACCGTTACCACCATCAAGGGAGTCATTATCGTTACCACCGTTTAAAGTATCGTTACCATTATGACCGTTTAAACTATCATTACCAGTGCTACCGCTTAAACTATCGTTACCTTCGTTGCCGAATAAATCATCACTTCCGCTACCACCATCAAGGGAATCGTTACCGTTATCACCATTTAAGTCATCGTTACCGTTATTACCTGTTAAAGTGTCATTCCCAACACTACCGCTTAAACTATCGTTACCTTCGTTGCCGAATAAATCATCACTTCCGCTACCACCATCAAGGGAATCGTTACCGTTATCACCATTTAAGTCATCGTTACCGTTATTACCGTTTAAAGTATCATTACCAGTGCTACCACTTAAACTATCATTACCTTCGTTGCCGAATAAATGATCACTTCCATTACCACCATCAAGGGAATCATCACCGTTATCACCTCTTAAATCGTCATCACCTTCGTTACCAAATAAATCATCATTACCATTACCACCATTAACGGAATCATCACCGTTATCACCTCTTAAATCGTCATCACCTTCGTTACCAAATAAATCATCATTACCGTTACCGCCATTAACGGAATCATCGCCATTATCACCCCTTAAGTCGTCATTACTTTCGTCGCCGAATAAATCATCATTATCGTTACCGCCATTAACGGAATCATCACCGTTATCACCCCTTAAGTCATCATTGTCGTCATTACGATAGAAAAAACTATTTCTAGCATTATTTTGTAAATCATCAGCAACAAAACCATCTATTAAACCAGTAATATTTATACTCATAATCTTTATTTCACTTTAAATTTGTTTATTTATCTTCACTTTATCCAAAGAAAGTAAAGAAGTAGGGAA
The DNA here is from genome assembly GCF_041753295.1 of Geminocystis sp. Lineage (NCBI taxonomy): Bacteria > Bacillati > Cyanobacteriota > Cyanophyceae > Chroococcales > Geminocystaceae > Geminocystis > Geminocystis sp. The sequence goes on along the minus strand of NZ_JBGSUU010000104.1, from coordinate 80,286 downwards.
GATAATCAAAGAATAAAAATATTAAAATCAATTCTGTAGAGTCGAATTAGTTTAAAAGTAACGATAATTGCTATTAATAAAAACTTGAAACTCAGCAAATATAACTCAACTCATTATATCTTCGCCATTACTTCGGAATATCTCGACGATAAATTATACCGTTATGTCCTTTGATAAATCTTGGTAATTCTTTATTATCAATTAAGTCTAACTTTAGCATATCATAAGTAGTATAATTTGTCAAGTTATCTTCATTAAAATTAACGTCAATCACCGTTATAGTTTTTCTCGGTGTAGTATTAGTATTTAATAGTTGACGAGGACCTGAACCTAAAGCACCTGTATGTAATAATTGTAAATCTTCTTTGTGGGCGGGATAATAGGCGTGTTGATGTCCACTAATATAAGTATGTACGTTATATTTTTTGAGTAATGTTATTAATTTTTCAGAATTATTTAACACTTCACCAACTTTATCTCTACCTTTAGCCACGGCGTAGAAGGGTAAATGTCCGATAATCATTCTCATTTTAGCCTCTTGAGCAGTTTTTGAAGATAGGCTTTTTTCTACCCATGCCAGTTTATCATCAGGAATATTACTGGTTGAACCATCCCATACTAAGAAAAAAATTCCCTGTTGTTCAAAGGTATAGTAAAAAGGGAATAAATTGCTATCTATAAAGTTAAGGTTGGAATTATGACTAGGATTTTGCCAATATTCTACCGCTAAATCTCTCTCTTGTTGAAAAGTAAATTTATTGTTACTAATAGCACCTGATGCGTCATGATTACCTATAGTAAAGCCGAAAGGAATCTTTAAATCTCTTATCGGTTGGGCGATTTGACTATCAAAAGCCTTCCACATTCCTTGAATTTGTGAGGGAGTTAAGGTGGATTTTTGCCCTGCTATCATATCTCCACTAGATAATATTAGATCAGGTTGCCAAAAAGGAATCATTTTCAAAGCTAAGTGTACCTCTTTTTCGTATTCTGTTGAACCATAGGCACTATTTAAGTCACTAATTACTAATAATCTTACATCACCTCGTGGAGGTTGTATCGGGTTATATTTGTCAATTATTTCCTGTATTTCGGGAGAAAATTTAGTTTTTGCTATTACTTTTTTATTTATTATATTTTTAGGGTAATAGCTAGTTAAAATAATGGTAACTAAGGCTAAAATAGTTACTATTAATAATTTTTGTTTTTTACTTTTATTTGTTTTAAACATTACACAATTCTATCACTTTTGTTTCTAAGGTATTTAAAGGCTCTGCCCCTAATTTTAAACTTGCTTCTAATTCTAGTAAAATAGGTAAACTTGATAATAGTTGTTTTCCTGATATATTTTTGATTTCTTGTCTTAAAAAATAGATTCTTTTTGGATTACTTATATCTGCTGATTCTGCAATTTTTTTCTCATCTTTTTCTCCTGATTCGATCATACTTTTTACTATCGCCCAAGTGCGAAATTGCCCCACTAAGGTGGCTACTATTCTTAATGGAGATTCATTTAAGGTAATTAAATCATTAACCAATTCCAAGGCATAAGGTATATTTCTATTCAGAATTACTTGAGCTAATTGTAAACTATTTTGAGTACTAACATTTACTAATTTTTTAACTGTTTCTTCCTCAATTGGTAACTTATTTTCTCCTTGATAAATCGATAATTTGTCTAATTCTTGGGATAATAATCGGCTATCATTTCCGACACAATTTGCTAAAATTTTGATAGCATTTTGGGTTAATTTTATCTGCTTCTGAGCTGCGGTTTCTTCTACTTTTTTTATTAAAATTTCTGTTTGCCAAGGAGAAATTAAGCTAAACTCAATTACTTTTGCATATTTATTAATTAATTTTGTACTTTTTATTCTACCATCTGGTTTTTTTGTGCTAGTTAACAGTAAATGAGTTGTTTCTGGAATTTGGGGAATTGTGCCTTGTAATTGAGTCAATAATTCTTCTGAACAATTTTGACAGATATTTGTCTCAAATAACCATACAAGGCGATCGCCGTTGCCAAAAGGAGGAGTCATCCCCTGCATTAAAGCCGAGACAATAGAATCTTCCTTATCTCCGGCTAGTTTGTCAAAATTGAACGAAATCCAGTTAGAATCTAGGTTATCTTGTTTAAGGAGTGAAATTGCCTGATTCATGGCAAAATCATCTTCACCCCAATATAAATAAATTGGCATAGTTATATAGAAGTTAGGTTATCTATTATGGTTAATGGATTATTTTATGTCAATGGCACACAGTGATATAAGTAAGTAGATAAGATTAATTGTATGTTTACTTTATCTACTTATGCACTTATGCAAAAAAGATGATTAGTTATTTTGATTAATTTTAAAATATACAATCCCTAAATGTTTTAATACTTATTAAATAAAATTGAGCGTTTATGAATGGAGAATATTGGATTAAAAAATTAAATTTACAAAAACATCCTGAAGGAGGATATTATCGAGAAACTTATCGAAGTAAAGACATTATTAATCAAGATAAATTATTAATAAGATATAATGATTCAAGAAATGTTAGTACTGCTATTTATTATCTATTATTAGGGGAAGAATTTTCTGCTTTTCATAAACTTAAAAGTGATGAAATTTTCCATTTTTATAGTGGTTCAACTTTATTAGTTTATATTATAGATAATCAAGGAGAATGTCATGAATTTAAAGTTGGTAATAATCCAGATAATGATGAAGTTTTACAATTAGTTATTCCGCAGGGTTGCTGGTTTGCTTCTTATGTTAGTCAACCTCAATCTTATAGTTTAATTGGTTGCACTGTCTCACCTGGGTTTAATTTTGAAGATTTTACTTTGGGAAACTCAGAAGAATTAATCACATTATATCCTCATCATATTGATATTATTACAAAATTAACTCATAAATAACTAAATGTATTTAATTGACAGGAAAAACATGATTAATTTATAATTGAAAAGAAATAATGAAAAGATAAAATCATTAAAAATAAACTAACATAAATTTAATATCACTAATAGAAAAGGAATAAAAAATATGCAGGGAAATTATCAAAGTTATGTTAACAAAGTTGTACAAATGACTATCCCGACTAATTATAAACAGCAGTTAAAAAATATTCAGTCATCTCCTAAATTTATCCATGGAAAACCCGTAGAATTTCCGGGATTTAGTGTTATCACTCCTCCCTATGCAGAAGATGATTATAATCAAGAATTTTATCAAAATTTACAACTTATTTCATCACAATTAACCGAAAAACTAGGAGAAGATTTTTTCCTCGGTTTACCTTCAGAAAGTTTCCACTTAACCTTAGCTGATTTAATTTGGGATAAAAGTTATCTTAATGCAGTGAAAGAAAATCCTAATTTTGATGATATACTAATTTCTGAAATAGCTAAAATTTTTAAAGAATATCAATCTTTAATCCCTGAAAATCAATCCTTAGAATTAGAAATTATTGGCTTATCTATTTTCCCTAGAGCAATAGCTGTATGTCTTGTACCCACTGAGTCTAGTTATGAGCTTATTATTAAATTACGTCAATTAATCTATCAAAATGAAGAAATAATTAATCTGGGTATTGAGCAACATTATGATTTTGCAGCCCATGTAACTTTAGGTTATTTTAATCAAATAGATGATAATATTAATTCAGAGAAAATAGAATCTATAATCAAAGAAATTAACTATTTATTAATAGATGATTCCACACCAATTTTTAAATTAAAAGAGTTTGAAATTAGAAAATTTACCAATATGATTAATTATACTCGTCAACCAGAATGGGCAACTGTTAAAGTTAATTAACCATAAGTTATTAATGATTAGGAATTAACAATTAGCGATTAAAACTCTTAATTTTGAATGATGATTATAAACTGTACTACTTATCAAATAAATAACTATTATATTTAATTATTTTACTTTATTAAACTATTATTTAACTCTTGAAAAATCTGACAAATCCCATTATTGAAAAAAGTTTTACCATTATTGATGATATTATCGGGAGTCATCATCTTACTGCCTCAGAATATAATATCGCTCGTCGCATTATTCACACTACCGCCGACTTTGATTTTTTAAACCTTCTTCTATGTAGTGATAATGTCATAGATATTGCCATTGCCGCTTTAAAAGCAAAAACTCCCATAATAACCGATGTCAGTATGGTAAAAGAAGGTATCCGCAATATGGTAGCAAAAACCTATGAAAACGAGATCATTGTAGCGGTAAAACAAGCAAAACAAGCAAAAAAAGGACAAACTTTGACAGAAACAGGTTTATTACAATGTTGCGAAAAATATCCTCAAGGAATTTATGTCATCGGTAATGCACCAACGGCTTTAATTGCTTTATGTAAACAATGGGAGTCACAAAAAATAAACCCCTCTTTCGTAATTGGTGCACCAGTGGGATTCGTTTCAGTGTTAGAATCTAAGGCATATTTAGCTAAGTTAGATATTCCTCAAATACAAATTATAGGTCATAAAGGCGGTTCAACGGTAGCAGCGGCAATTATTAACGCTTTACTGGTTATGTCTAAGGATTATGAGACAGACAATAGCAATATTGACGGAGGGGGAGGAGGCAACAATGAATCTAAAAAGACGATAAGGAAGAAGATATAAAAGATATAGTGATTTTTTTATGGGTTTAAATACTATTTTATGACTAAGTGAAATCTACTTTTTTCAAGAACAATTAGTTGAGTTTACCTCTTTTGCATCTAATTAAGAATAATTATAAAATTTATTAATTGCAAATTGTCAATAGCCTCTTGGCGACTAAAATAAAATGGTGTAACTTTTGAGCAAATAAAGTTAATAATAACTATTACAAGAAATTTTATCAAAATTATGGCTTACTATTGGTATAAAGCATTTCATCTTATCGGTATTGTGGTTTGGTTTGCAGGTTTATTTTATCTAGTCAGACTTTTTGTTTACCATGCCGAAGCACAAGAGAAACCTGAACCAGCTCAAACTATTTTAAAACAGCAATATGAAATCATGGAAAAACGCCTTTACAATATCATTACCACTCCCGGAATGATTGTAACGGTATCTATGGCTATTGGATTAATCACTACTGAACCTGAAGTGTTAAAATCTGGTTGGTTACATATCAAATTTCTATTTGTAGGTTTATTGTTAATTTATCATTTTTGGTGTGGTAAAATTATTAAACAATTGGAAAAGGGTGAAAATACATGGAGTGGACAAAAATTCCGTGCTTTAAATGAAGCTCCCACTATTTTACTATTAGTTATTGTTTTATTAGCTATCTTTAAAAATAATTTACCTTTAGATATAACCACATGGTTAATTGTTGCTTTAGTTATTGTGATGGCGGTTACTATTCAACTTTACGCAAAAAAACGGCGGGAAAATGAAGCAAAACTTAATCAAGAAAATCTAGTTAATAATTAAAAGAAAAAACTAGCTATTTTTGCTATGTTTGCTAATATTAGTTAGTCTCTATCTCAGATTATCTCTATGTTAGTTCAAAATAATCTCCCTTCTAAACAAAGTAACCTTCGGGTTATCAAAAATAGATCTTTTCTGCGTCACCCAGACAACAAAGAATTAAAAAATAAACCTCATTCTTTGAAAAAGGGAAACTTATCATCTTCTACTTTAGTCGTCAGTCAGATAAATCAAAATAAACCTTTCTGGCTAAAAAGTATGATGTTGATGGGAAATACTTCGTCACTTTTATGTTATGTTAGCGTGGGAATAGCTTTAGTTATGTATGGAATGACGGTATATGCACCAAAACAATGGACAGAAAAATATCATCAATTACAAGATTTACAAAAACAAGAAAGACAATTTAGTTTTACGGATGAAATAATTAAAAATCAATTAGCGGAGTCCGCTAGTAAATCTGGTTCGGGTTTGGTAAATCCAGATCCCACTAAACCGCCGATTTTTTTACCGAATATAACTCCTAAATCGATTGTCTTAAAATCCTCTAATATTCCCGAACCAAAACAGATAGATAAAATTTCCCCCATCGCATATTAATCAAAGATGAACGTCTTTAAACTCAATTCTCAAAAAATAAATAAACCTGCTTCTTCCAAAAATTGGTTTAATCAACTAAAAAATGAAAATCCTAAGTTTACCTCTCTTAATTTTAATTTTTTGGTAAGGTTAATTATTATTTGGTTGGTGCTAATGTTGGGAGCAACGGGTTTACTTTGGCGTTTATACCAATTACAGATTAAACAAGGGGATGAGTTAACAAAAAAAGCTAAACAGCAACAAACTTATAATTTTCGTCCTTATATTCCTCGTCGCTCTATTGTTGATAGTAGAGGAAATGTGATAGCTCTTGATAAAGTTGTTTATGAGATTTATATCCATCCGAATCAGTTTGTCAAGACAAAAGAAGAAGTGGCACAAATGTTGTCTGATATTCTCAAAGATAGAGATAAAAATGAGATTTTAAAACTTTTAAATAGTCGCAATTCAGGAATTTTATTAGGAAAAAATATTACCGAAGATCAAGGTAATAAAATTAAAGAACTTAGCTTAAATGGTTTTGATTTTAATCGTCGCTATGCCCGTTTTTATCCTCAAGGTGAACTTTTAGCTGATATTATGGGCTATGTGGATACAGAACATTCAGGACAAGCAGGAATAGAATATAGTCAAGAAAAACTTTTAGAACGAGATGTTTCCTCTTTACCGATGAAATCGATGTTAACGGTTCAAAAAGATGGACAAGGTGCAATTATTCCGGGTTCTTTACCTGATGGTATTGTGAAATTAGATGATCTGCAATTAAAATTAACTTTAGACTTAAGATTACAAAGAGCAGTACGAGAAGCCCTCAAAAATCAACTTAAAAAATTTAATGGAAAAAGAGGGACAGTCATCGTTATGGATGTTCATAATGGTGCAATTATCGCTTTAGCTTGTGAACCTACGTATAACCCCAATAAATATTCTCTTTACGATTTCTCATTATATAAAAATTGGTCAGTTACGGATACTTATGAGCCCGGTTCTACCTTTAAACCTCTTAATGTAGCCATCGCTTTGGATGAAGGAGTGATAACCCCAGATTCTTTAGTATTAGATGCGCCAAGTATTAATATAGATGGTTGGCCTATTGCTAATGCTTCTAAAACGGGAAAAGGTTGGGTTAGTATCACTAAAGCGTTGGAAGTTTCTAGCAATACAGGAATGATTTATATTATGAAAAAAATAAATCGTGCCAAGTATTACGAAAGACTGCAAGAATTAGGACTCAATAAATTAATGGGAGTAGATTTGCCCTTTGAAGCGACAGGTTATCTTAAACCGAAAGAAATCTTTACCGCTAGAGATATTGAACCGGCTGTTTCGGCTTTCGGACAAGGACTTTCATTAACGCCGTTAAAATTAGTGCAATTACACGCTGCTTTAGCTAACGGAGGAAAATTAGTCACCCCTCATGTGGTAGAAGGTTTAGTAAATGCGGAGGGAGAGTTAAAATCTGTACCAAAATTACCTAGTAAACAAATTTTCTCGGAAAGTTCTGCTCGTAGTGTAGTAAAAATGATGGATTCAGTGGTTGCTAATGGCACAGGAGAAGCAGCCCAAATTGACGGCTATCACATTGGTGGTAAAACTGGTACATCTCAAAAAGATGATGGAAAAGGTAGATACCTTGTCAACGCCAAATTTACAAGTTTTGTGGCTATTTTACCCACCAATGATCCTCAGTATGTCGTTTTTGCAGTAGTTGATGAACCTCAAGGAGGTAATACATTTGGTTCAACGGTTGCTGCACCTGTTGTCAAAGAAGTAATGAATTCTATAATTCGTATCAAAGGAATACCTCCTGCTTATCCTATCGGTTTGAAAAAAGATAAGAACAAATAATTGTCAAGCCGTGATGACATTAAAAGATGAAGTAAATCCATTGTAATAAACTGGTATCGTCACCTGTGATATTTCTAGTGGAGAAGAAAATAGAGCTAATTCTTGATGTAGATTAACATTGATGGAATTTTGTAAAACTAATTTTTTTTGATTAGGAGTGGGATAATAATAATTACATATAACAGAATCAAGTTTGGTACTATCATTAATAATCCAATCATCAATACAAATTCCTGTTAAATTAGCTCCTGAAAATTGAGCAAAACTAGCATCTACGTCACTTAAATCAACTTCAGTTAAATTTGCTTGAGTAAAATTAGTTCCAATAAGTTTAGCAGAAGTTAACGTTGCACCTGTAAGATTTGCGTTACTCAAATTGGCGTTTCTCAAATTAGCTTTAATTAAATAAGATTCCATTAAATTAACATTACACAGATTAGCGGTATCTAAGTTTGCCATACTTAAATCTGTTTCTGCTAAATAGGCATTTTCAAGATTCGCTTTAAAAAAAGAGGCTTTGTAACAATTTGCTCGTCTAATATTAGCATCCTTTAAATTTGCTTCTTGTAAATTGGCTTTAGTCAAGTTTACTTCAATTAAATTACTATGGCTAAGATTAACGTTTTTAAAATTTCCGTCAGCTAAGTTAAGATTAGCTAAATTTCGGTTACTTAAATCAGCACCGCTCAAATCAGGTATTATTTCAGGATGTCTGATACGCCATTGATTCCACACATCAATATCTTCTACTAATAACAGATGATCTTGATTTGCCATAATTTTTAAATTGACTTGCTTTATTTATTTGTTAACATTACTTAACAATTTAACATATATTTTATGTTTTTGTATGAAAAATCACAATAAATAATCTTAGATTATGATCCATTAGGCTTTACTGAAAAAGTATGAGTTATTAGGTATTCGGCATCAGGTAGCAGGTTTCAGGTTTAATCTCCTCAAACTCCGGTGATTAGTTAATTAATGAATTGAAAATAAAACAATCAATTTTAGTATAGTTTAAGTCAATTTTAATTTTTTTTCCCTTTGCCTTACCTTAAATGTGAGTTAAAGATTGGTAGTAATAGCTTGTACGGGACAAGTTGGAATACATTGTTCACACACTACGCAAGTTTGTTGACGAAATTGTAATTTATAAGTATTTTGATTTAAGGATAAAGATTCTGTGGGGCATACTCCTGTACATAAGCCACAATGTACACAGGTTTCCTCGTCAATAATAATTTCTCCAGTGGTAAGAGAAACGTTGATGTTATTAGCTTTCATCCAGTCAATAGCGGCATCTAATTGATCGATGTCTCCTGATAACTCTAAGACTAATTTACCTACCTGATTTGGTGCAACTTGTCCTCTGATAATATTCGCTGCAATGTTAAAATCTTTTGCTAATCGGTAAGTAACAGGCATTTGCACTACACTGCGAGGGAATGTTAAATTTACTCTTTTTTTCATAATTTTTTAAAATTTTTGTTGATTTAAGAAAGAAGATAATTAAAGAAAAAGTTGATAAATACTTATTTTTATTTACGATAATTTTGTTGATTTAAGAAACGAGATAATAGTTACTAGACTTCTTGCAGAAGTGGAGTAATGAGTGATAAGTAATGAGTAATGAGTTAAGAAATTAACGTTTTCCATCCTAAAATAGATTTTACTTTTTATTTTGCAAGAGGTCTACTGTTATAATTGATAATTAACTCCAATTTATTCATTAATTTTTATGTCTGAAAATAACATTAATTCAGTTAATCAAATCCGTAATCTTATTATTGCTTTAATTGCCATAATTTTTGGTATCGTTTTAGTTTTAAGTTCCCAAACTACGGTTAATTCTGAATCTTTGGAATCTCAAGCTAAACAAGCTATACCTTTAGAATTGGCTGTTAATAATGGAAAACCATCCCTAGTAGAATTTTATGCTAATTGGTGTACCAGTTGTCAAGCTATGGCTAGTGATTTGGCTATTTTAAAACAAGAGTACCAAAAAGATGTTAATTTTGTCATGCTCAATGTTGATAATACTAAATGGTTGCCAGAGGTTTTAAATTACAATGTTGATGGCATACCTCATTTTGTATTCTTAGATAATCAAGGAACGGCGATCGCCTCCAGTATTGGAGAACAACCTTACAATATATTTAAAGAAAATTTACAAGCATTAATTGCCGAAAAATCTTTACCTTATGTTAATTTGAATGGGAATATTTCTTCTTTAAAATCTAATAATGAAATTATCGAAGGAAATAACGATAATCCTAGAGATCATAGCTAAATCTAATTTTATGATTACTTTGGCTCAAATATATTAACTTTGAACAATAAAAATATAGTTAAATATTAAATTTAATTACATATTATTTAGGCAAAATCAAAAAGATATAAAAACTATTTTATTTCTGGGTTAAATTCTTCAAAACTGATAAATTTTTGGTTATAAAGACTCATGGCTTTTTCAACACCATCTCGTAAACAAACATGAATAGTATCATAAGTTAAAACCATTAATTCATCCATAACTTTCCCCTCGGTTTTAGAAAATTTACCCAAAACATGACTAATAGTTTCTTTTTTACCGCCAGATTTTCCGATACCAATGCGAAAACGAGAAAAATCTTGACTGCCAACATGAGAGATAATGGATTTCATTCCGTTATGGCCACCTGCCGAACCTGATAACCTTAATCTGATTCTGCCAAAGGGTAAATCCATGTCATCATAAATCACTAAAATGGAATCTGCATTTAATTTATACCAATCTAACACCGCCCTTACAGATTGACCAGAAAGATTCATATAAGTTAAAGGTTTAACTAATCTAATTTTACGACGATTAGGGGCAATTCCTTCACAAAATAAAGCATTAAATTTATTATTTTTTTGCCAAATAAAACCCCATTTATCGGCTAAATAATCAACTATTTCAAAACCGATATTATGCCTAGTTTTTTCATATTTCTTTTCGGGATTTCCTAAACCAATAATAACGTCAGGAATAACTAATTTTTTTTCACTCATTGTTTATGAAATAAATTATTTGATTACTAATTAATCTATCCAACTACTTCGCCAAGCAAATTCTGCCTGTAAGATGGAATATTGTTGGTTTTTTTTCTGAAATTCACTATCTAAAGATTCTAAATTTTTCATCACATCTGTGATTTTTTGTCTAATTAAATTTAAAGTTGAATTATTAAATTCAATATCAATTAATCGTAAACAAATAGCCACAATAGGAGTAATATCGAGACTTTCTGATTTATCTTCTTTTTCGATTAAAAGACTTAATAAATTAGGTGCACCGCTAAAAATAGAAGTATTTTCTTCTGCTTCTAAAGCCATTTCTAAAATTTTATTTGGTATATTATTTGGTAAAATACCAGCTTCTTGTAAATATTTATTAGTGCGATGAGAAATTTTAGTTAGACTATCTTCTATAGACTCTTCAATGTTTAATTGAAATTTAATTAAATTTTCAGGACTTAAATCATTAGAAATTAATAAATCTTCTTCATTACTTTTATTTTCATCCTTCAAAGAAGATATTTCTTTTATTGAATCTTCCCTTAAAATTTCTTCATTTTCTATACCTTGTAAAGAAGAAAAAAAATTAATTATATTTTTATAAAAATCTTTAATTATTATATTATTTGGTACTTCTATTAAATGTAAATTATTAAGTAAATCTGTAATAAAAATTTGATCTAACTTTTTAATTTTTGTTTGTAAATTAATTCTTTGTTGATAACTTAAACTCAAGAAAGAATCAGGATATTTCTGAGTACATATTTGATAAGTAGCTAGAATTAGTTGATTATTAACAATAGGAGTTAAATTTTCAAAATACTTCTGATAAAAACCTTGTAAATTAGTAGCTAAATCTTGAATTTTAGTATTTAAAATTATCAAATCATCTCGTAATTTTTTAATTGACTTACTCATTATTATATATAACGAAAGAGGACAATAATTTAACTTTTAATAAAGCAAGACAACAAAATAATGGGAGAAAACGAGGAAACTAGAAAAGTTCTTAATTCCCTGTTTTCTTGATAATTAATAATTATTTCAACCCTGCTTGGGCGGCAACTTCTTCAGCAAAATTAGTTACTTCTTTTTCAATACCTTCTCCTAAAACAAAGCGGTTAAAACGGCGTACTTGGATATTTTCGCCAATTTTAGAAATTTGTTGAGTGATTAATTCTTCAACAGTAATACCTTGCTCTCTGATATAAGGTTGACTGAGTAAACACATTTCTCCTAAACGTTTTTGGATTCTACCTTCAACGATTTTTTCTTTAATATTTTCAGGTTTATTACCTAAATCATCTCTACCCATTTCAATTTCTTTTTCTTTGGCAACGATGTCTTCAGGAATATCAGCAATTTTGACATATTCTACATTAGGACAAGCTGCAATTTGCATCGCAATATTTTTCGCTAAAGATTGGAAATCTTCACGACGAGCAACGAAATCAGTTTCGCAGTTAACTTCAACTAAAACACCGATTCTACCACCAGTATGAATATAACTTTCTACGATACCTTCGGCGGCAACTCTACCAGCTTTTTTCTCTGCTGAAGTAATACCTTTTTGACGTAACCATTCACTAGCTTTGGCTATATCACCATCATTTTCCACGAGGGCTTTTTTACAATCCATCATCCCCGCATTTGTTTTATCTCTAAGTTCTTTTACTAATTTAGCAGTAACTTCAGCCATAATACTTATATTTTAGTTTAAATTATCAATAATAATCATTACACGAATTGACCTTAATACCTGAGAGTTTTTTTGATATTACTCAACAAGTATTAAGGGGAAAGAGGAAATAATTTTCAATCTTAATTACTAACTATTTACTCTTCTTCTCCAGTATCTTCGTCGTTATCTTCATCTTCGTATTCATCGTCATAATTAACCTCACCAGTGGCTAAAGATTCTTCAAATTCATCGAATTTTCCTTCAGCAACCGCTTTACCATAACGTCCTTCATAAATAGCATCGGCTAATTTACCAATAATTAATTTAATGGAGCGAATAGCATCATCGTTAGCGGGGATAGGTAAATCTACTAATTCAGGGTTACAGTTAGTATCTAACATGGATACCACAGGTAAATTGAGTTTTTGACACTCTTTGATGGCATTATGTTCTCTGCGAATGTCAATAATTACGACAACATCAGGTACACGACGCATATCTTTAATACCGCCGAGATATTTTTGTAATTTATTTAACTCACGACGTAAAACAGATGCTTCTTTTTTTGGTCTTCTATCTAAAGCACCAGTTTCTTCTAATTCTTCTAAATCTTTAAGACGTGCTACTCTGGATTTGATAGTTTCCCAGTTTGTAAGCATTCCGCCTAACCAACGTTGATTGATGTAAAATGCACCACAACGAGTAGCTTCTTGAGCAATAATTCCAGCTGCTTGACGTTTAGTACCGACAAACAATACTTTTTTACCGCTTTCGGCTGCTTTTTTGATATAGGTATAGGCTTCTTCCATTAACTGTGCCGTTTGTACTAAGTCAATGATATGTACCCCATTTCTAGCGGTGTAGATATAAGGGGCCATTTTGGGATTCCAACGACGAGTTTGATGTCCAAAGTGAACACCAGAATCTAATAGCTCTTTTAAGCTAACTACTGACATTTGTTTTCTCCTTATTTTCGGGTTTATCCTCCATCTGAGTTAGTTCTATTTCTTCTTTTTAGAAACACCCGACATCTCAGATGTGCGAATTTAGACAACTTTACTAGTATATCATAATAATGCTTTTTTTTCTAGTTTAAGAAGATTTTTATGGTTGATCATGTAATTTTAAAAGAGCAATTTGTTACAATTCTTTACAAAAATCCAGAAAATTGTAAAAAATTCGAGAAAAACTATAAAATTTAATCATTTCAGCGTTTAATCATGTAATATCAGATCTAGTGTTAAAAACAGTAAAACACTGAGTTGATGGTAATTTCAGCTAATTAATATCATTAACTCAATTTTTATGACCATCATGTTTAATCAATTGGAGATAAATTTATGAACAAAGGCGAATTAGTAGATGCAGTAGCGGCTAAGGCAGACGTAACGAAAAAACAAGCAGATAGTATTATCAGTGCGGTTGTTGAGTCTATTATGGACGCAGTTTCGGCTGGAGAAAAAGTAACTTTAGTGGGTTTTGGTTCTTTTGAAGGCCGTGAAAGAAAAGCCAGAGAAGGACGCAATCCTAAAACAGGAGAAAAAATGGAAATTCCGGCGACTAAAGTTCCAGCTTTTTCGGCGGGTAAACTTTTTAAAGAGAGAGTAGCACCTCCTAAATCTTAGTTTTGTAAAAAAATAGTTTCATGAATCAAGTAATAAGTAAGAAAATATTTATCTAATTACTAATTAAGATGCAACCAACTCACGGAGGAAATTTAGATTGGGCTGTCAGTATTGGTAACTGTCCTATTTCGGCTGTGTTGGATTTTTCCGCTAGTATTAACCCTCTAGGTCCTCCTGAAAGTGCTATTGTTGCTATTAATGAAGGTATTACTCAATTATGTAACTATCCTAATCCTGATTATCCGCAATTTCGTCAAGCCATCGGTAAATATCATCATCTTGAAATAGATTGGATTTTACCGAGTAATGGGGCGGCGGAATTATTAACATGGATAGCTTGGGAAGCCTATAACTTAGATGGTGTTTTACTGCCTTCTCCTTGTTTTTCTGATTATAAACGAGGGTTAAAAACCTTTAATATTCCTTGGGAGTTTTATTCTTTAGAAGATTTAGAAAAGGGCTTGAATCAATACAAAAATTTTGCGTTATTAATTAATAACCCTCATAATCCTACAGGAAAGTTATGGAGTAAAAATACTCTTTTTCCTTATTTACATGAGTTTCCATTGGTGATTATTGATGAAGCCTTTATGGACTTTTTATTACCACAAGATCAAGAAAGTTTAATTGATGTGGTAGAAAGTTATGATAATTTAATAATTTTGCGCTCGCTAACTAAATTTTATAGTTTACCCGGATTAAGAATAGGTTACGGCATCACAAATCCTGAGAGAATTAATCGTTGGAGGAAGTGGCGAGATCCTTGGAGTGTAAATATTTTAGCCGCTTTAGCTGGAGCGGTAGCATTACAAGATACTGCTTTTCAAGAAAAAACATGGCAATGGTTGAAACCGAGCCGAGAAAAATTAAAAAAGAGTTTAACAGAAATTGAAGGACTGCACCCCCTTCCTAGTAGTGCTAACTTTATATTAGTAGAAACCAGAATTTCAGGTTTACGATTACAGTTAGAATTACTAAAACAGGAACAGATTTTTATTCGTGATTGCATGAGTTTCCCCGAATTAGGAGAAAGGTATTTTCGTGTTGCCGTCAAAAAAGACGAACAAAATGAGCGATTGGTTAATGGACTAAGAAAAATTTATGACAATATTTGATAACATGAATCACAAATAAAAATGATCAATTAGGAAATTATGATTGAGTATTAATCATTATCCCAATTTTCAGAGGACATTAAATCACCAATTTGATCTCTGAGAAGATAATCACATTTTTCCAATTCACATTCAACACAAACCCACTCTCGGGCAGGAATATATTGACATAAAATATAGATAGGTTGGTGACGACTTACCGTTCCTTTTTCGACTAAATGGCGTACTTCGTCTTTAATCATATTAATGGAATAATCGTTCGCAGTTTTTTCTAACGTTTTCATCTGCTTTTCCCCATAAACTTAGTTTGGTTAATCTTTAATATAGTCTAACTCATTGACATCGTAAAGACTTTGTTAATGTATATTTAGATACTTTTTTCTTCCTTTTCTCAGGAAAACCCCTTTTATTTCAAGAGTTTCTGTTAATTTCGTTACAAAAAATTATCTTTTTCAATGTTAAGGTCTGTTGACACTCCAAATAATTGACCACAAGCTAAATTTTGAGCTTCTTTCATTTGACCATAGCTAAATAACCAAGGAATATCAGGGTTAAGACGTTGTAAAAACCAATCTAAAATATAAGGACTACCGTAAATGATAATACCTTTAATATAATTAGTTGTTAATAGTTCTTCATAAAAAGCCTTCCCTGAATCTGTTAAACCTCCATTACCCAAAAAAGGATTGCCTCGAATAAAAGCCTGTAATAAAATAGGTTGATCTTTATATTGTGCTAAGGATAAATTACGATGATCAAAAAGTTGAGTTTGATAACCGTAACTTTCAGGAATAGTAACCGACGGAGTTTGACGATCAAGAAAATCACAGTTCAATAAATCATGGACTACTACTAAATTTATGGCTTGATCGGTGGCTTGAAGGGGTAATTTACCATCTTGACTCATACTTTGTTCTAAAATTTCATTTACTGTAGCGATCGCCTCTGAAGTAGAAATAACATCCATTGGTTGATTATCATCCTTTGGGAAAGAAATTATTTTTTTACCTTCCAAATTCGGAGTCATAGAGACGAAATTTTCCTCAGAGTTAAAGGAAGCAGAAAATAACTTAGCTTTAGCTTGATAAATCCTTGCTAAACTTTCATCAATTCTTTCCTCCGATAAAATACCATCATCAATAGCTTTTTCGATGGCATTAACCGCCGTGAGGGGATTTTCTGGCATTAATAAAATATCTGCACCTGCTTGAATAGCTTTAACGACAATTTCTTCTTGAGAAGCATATTTTGAGACTCCTCCCATAATTAAAGCATCGGTAACAATTAATCCTTGAAAACCCATTTTTTTTCGTAATAATTCCGTCAAGACTGAATAAGATAAAGTGGCGGGATTAACACAATCTAAAGCCTCTACTAACATATGTGCCGTCATGATACTATCAACACCTTTATTAATCGCCTGTTGAAAAGGTAACAATTCAATTTCTTGTAAGCGGTGTAAATTATGATTAATTTTTGGTAAATCTAAATGAGAATCCGTAGAAGTGTCACCATGGCCAGGAAAATGTTTTGCTGTGGTTAAAATAGGATAAGGTTTACAACCATCAATAAAAGCCTCCGCTAAATCTCCCACTACTTGAGGATTGTCGCCAAAAGATCTAACATTAATGACAGGGTTATCAGGATTATTATTAACGTCAGTTATCGGTGCTAAAATCCAATTAATTCCTATGGCTAAGGCTTCTCTAGCGGTAATGTTACCCATTTTTTCGGCGTATTTTTTTGCATCCATAAGGTTAAACTCGGCAATTTTTGATAGTGCCATGGGAGGGGGAAACCAAGATGCACCTGTAAATCTTTGTCCTACACCTTCTTCAATATCAGCAGCAACGAAAAGAGGAGTTTTTGCCCATGATTGTAACTGTTTAGTGCGATAAGCTATTTCCCCACAACTACCACCTAATAAGATAACTCCTCCTAGATTTAATTCTGCTAACCAAATTTTGAGTTGAGATTGGGTAGCTTCCCATGTAGGGTAACGAATTTGATGATCAAAAATATAACCTGTTGTGCGTACAACTATCAATTGTCCAATTTTTTTTCTTAATGATAAATGGGAAGAAACCATTGCCTTATCCATTAATTGATTCTCTTGAATTTATTAGTTAATAAAGATTATGCTATGAAAACTATAGTATAATATTTTATAATTTTATTTTAGTCTAAAAATGAAGCTAAATAAACTTGTTATTGATTAAATTTTAGACTCCAATAATCATAAAGTAAAATTAGCTTTAATTCATTATTATTATCAATTTAAAATGAGTAATAATTATATTATATCCATTAAAAAATCATTCCCTAAAAAAAGGAGAGCAATAGTAAGTATTTGCTCTAATAATTATTTTCCTTATGTAAGAATATTATTTAATACACTTCAAAAATATCATCCTGAATCAGAACTATTTTTATGTTTAGGAGATAAGCAAGATTCTCTATTTCCTCTTGATATAGATAATATAACAATAATAGAAGCTGAAAAATTAAATATTCCTCATTTTTATGATTTTGCTTTTCGTTATGATATTATGGAGTTTAATACTGCACTAAAACCTTTTATAATGCAGTTATTACTTGAAGAATATAATTTTGAACAAGTTGTTTATTTAGATCCTGATATTGAATTATTTGCTCCTCTTGAATCAGTATTTTTTGCTTTGGATAATGGCTCAGATTTTGTCATAACTCCTCACATTACACAACCATCGGAAGAAGACGCTTATCCGGGAGATATTGGCGTAATGCAATCAGGTATTTATAACTTAGGATTTATTGCTGTAAATAATAGTAATCAAGTTATTAATTTTCTACATTGGTGGGGAAGAAAACTACGTTTTTATTGTCTAAATGAACAACATAATGGTATCTTTGTTGATCAAAAATTTGTTGATTTATTACCAGCATTTTATGATAATGTAAAAATTTTAAAAGATACCAATGTTAACGTTGCTTATTGGAATTTATTACAAAGAAAATTAGAAAAAAAAGATCAAAGTTGGCTTGTTGATGGAAAACCTTTAGTATTTTTTCATTTTAGCGGTATAGATATTAATAATAATCAAAGATTATCAAAACATAGTAATGCTTTTAATAGTAATTTATCACAAGATTTACAAGAACTAATAGATGATTATATCTCTAAACTTAAATATTATAGTTTTTCTAACAATATAATACCTAAATATATTTATAATAAGTTTACTAATAATGTTTTTATTCCTACTATTATTAGGCAAATATATCGAAAATTAAATAACATTTGGTATGAAAATCCTTTTATTTCTTTCTCTGATTATTTGAATCAATTTAATTATAATTTTCATCAAAATTCATCTGACTTTCCTTTAACTAATTTGATGGTTTTTTTCTGGAAAAATCGTTTAGATTTACAAACAAGTTTTAATATTTTTAATCATAATGAAGATAGAAAGAGATATACTTTTTGGTTTCTGGAAACAGCAGAAGAGAATCAATTTGAATATTATTTTTTAGAGCCTATTTTAGATAATATTTCTCATAAACTTAGTCATTATAAATCTCTTTCTTTTTTACAAAATAACTCTAATTTTCCTATTAATGTTATCGGTTATTTAAAAACTGAAACTGGTGTTGGACAAGGAGGCAGAATGGTTATAAAGAGTTTACAAACAGCTAATATAAATGTTGAAGGTTATCATATTGATAATATCGAGAGTCGTCAAAATGATAATCAAATAGAAGATTTATTAGTTGCAAAAATTAATTCTCCTATACATATTTATAAAGTCAATGCTGATCAATTAAGAATAGTAAAAAACCTAGTAAAAAACTATAGTAATAAACCCGATTTTATTATTAATATTCCTGGGTGGGAATTAAGTAGATTTCCTCAAGAATGGGTAAGTAATTATGATGATATTGATGAAGTTTGGGCAGAATCTAAATTTGTACAAATTGCTTTACAAAGTAAACTTTCTCTTCCTATTATACATATGCAACCAGCAGTATTTTTAGAAAATTTTAAAGCTGTAAATCGTGAATATTTTAATCTACCAAAAGATCGATTTCTATTTCATTTTAACTTTGATTTTAGTTCCTTTTCAAGTCGTAAAAATCCTGAAGCAGTTATCACTGCATATAGAAGGGCTTTTCGTCATCAAAAATCAGATATTTCTACGGCTTTAGTAATTAAAAGTAGAGGTTATGATCCTAATAATAAAAACTATCAAAAATTGTTAGAAATAATTGACGGAGAAGAAGATATTATTATTATTAATGAATATTTGAGTCATAGTGAAGTTATAGCTTTAATGAATTGTTGTGATTGTTATGTATCCCTACATTGTTCTGAAGGTTTTGGCTATACTTTAGCAGAAGCAATGTTATTAGGTAAACCAGTAATTGCGACTAATTATTCTGGTAATTGTGATTTTATTAATCAGCAAACAGGTTTTCCCGTAGATTATAAATTAGTTTCTTTAAAATCCGATGAATATCCTTTTTCTCAAGGGCAAAAATGGGCAAAACCAGACTTAGATCATGCTGCTTGGATTATGCAAAAAATGGTAGAAGATTCTTCTCACACAAAGCAAATTGCCTTAGCAGGACAAAATAAAATAGCTACCGATTATTCTCCCATAAGTGCAGGACAAAGATATATTAAACGTTTAGAAAAATTAGGATTAATTGTTAATTGTTAATTGTTAATTATTAATTATACAACTACTTCAAAAGCAATTCCCTCTTGAGTAAAGCTAGAGAAATTTTGTTGGATACTTTGACGTTCTTCTTGTCCGACAAAAATGTAACCGCCCGATACCGTAGAGAAACGGTAAATATCTTCTCCTTTTTGAGCATCTGCACCATAGGTATAAAAAGCTAATCCTTCTTGTACAAAACCAAAGTTATTTTCTGTTAATAGGCTTTGACGTTCTTGTTCACCAACATATAAGTAAGCACCACTAACATCTTGATTACGGAAACGATAAATAGGGATTAACTCGTCATCTGCTTCAAAAGACACTTTAAAAGCTGCTCCTTCTTCCACAAATCCGAAGTTACCTTGTAAAACACTTTGTCTTTCTTCTTCCCCTACATAAAGATAAGTACCATTTCCTGTACGGAAGCGATAAATTTGATCGTTTAAAAGAGGATCAGTTCCTTCTAAAGTGGTATCATTGCGGAAATTGAGATTTTGAATACGGGTGTCTTCAGAAATAGGTGTATCCCCTTCATTAAACCCTTGATTAGCATCAGGATAAAATGCTGCTAAATACTCCCCTAGAGCATCTTGCTCACCAGCCACTGCTAAACCTTGAGCATTATCAGGTAAATTAGGATTATCTAAGTCTGCGAGTTTGACAACATTTTCAAAATAGAAAGAAGGATAACCGTCACCTCCACCAGCTAAAAAGTCCAGAATCACCATTTTATAGCTAGTATCAGGATTAACTTTAAATTCCCCATTAGAGAATATTACTTCTTTTGTACCATCTTCACGGTTTAAAACTAGGTTTTGGATTCTTTCTCCAGCCACTTCAACACCTGTTGCCAATCCATCATCATCACGGGTGAATGAAATAGCTGTATTATCAGGATCAAAACTAAAGCTAAAACCACCAATTTGACCGAATTGTCCGGGGGTGACACCTTGCGCCCATTGTGCCACAAAATGCTCTGCTAAATCTTTGATGCCTTGAGCAGAAATATCAGCAACAGATAGTTTATTGTCGAAACGTAAGGAGTTGGCTACATCTAATTCAGAAATATCTCCTTCTTCTTTGCCTACTGCTGGATTAGCTTGGGGAGGTAATTGAATTAACTCGTTTGTGCCACCATCAATGAAAGATACCCCAATTTGATCTCTGATACCGCCACCATTTTTCACGGAAATATCGATTTCTAAACCGTATTGTTGAGCATACCAAAGGTTAGCATCGGCGGTTAAGTTACCTAAGTTGGTTTCTTCGGTTCTAACACTGCTACGCAATCCGTTAAGATAAACTTCTGTATTACCAAAAATATTACCGTCTGAAGAATTAATAAAGTTTCCTACGTTGTCAACAATTTCCACTAACTCAGCATCAGCAACGGCTTTTACTTGCTCAAAAGTAGTAATATTTTCTTCATAAAGTCGATCAACACCAGCAATATCCGTAGCAAAAGTACCGCTATCATCGCCAATTTCAATGATTTGACCATCGGGATCAAATTCTACGATTAACTGTCCTAAATAACGATAATTAGGAGCGGTATTAATCAAATAAACGTCATTACCTTCAGCATCTTGAAATACTTGAGGATAGGGTTGCAATAATTCGGGAGGAGTTTGGGTTTCATCTTGACGGAGAGGATCATCTGTATTTGCCATGACACGATGAGAACCACCACCCATGATAATATCAACATCAGTGAGTTTAGTTGCTAAAGCCTGTTCAATTTCAAACTGCTGTAAGTGAGTCATCAAGACAATTTTATTGATACCTTGACTAACTAACTCATCCACAAAAGGTTGAATATTATCTGCTAAAAGTTGGGCGTTAACTTCAATCTCTCGACTGGTGGGATTGGTTAACATGGTGATACCACCGATATTGGCAATTTGTGGTAAGTAAGGTACAACTGCACCAATTACCCCGATTTGTTCGCCGTTGACATCGATAACAGTACTTTGAGTTAAGCTGTTTGGTAAGGGTGCTTTTCCAGATTCTACTACTAAATTTTTTAAGTTAGAGCTATCAGTGGAATAATCTAAGTTAGTAGCTAAATAAGGGAATAATGCACCTTGATAACCCGTATTAGGATCAATGCCTACTCCTTGAATTTCTGTATTGGGAGCTAATATATTATAAAACGTACTAGGTCCTGCATCAAATTCATGATTACCAACGGCAGCAGCATCCCAACCTAATTCATTTTGAATTAATATATCTGCAATGCCTTGTTGTCCGTAAATATCAAGACTAGCATTAAAGAAAGGTCCTGCAATGAATAAATCACCAGAGGTTAATTTTAAGGTATTGATATATTGTGCATCTAAGGCATTCATTACCGCAGAAAAACCGATGGCATCTTGTAAGGCTGGAATACCAGCTTCTTGATCCGATGCGTGAAGTAGTTGTAAGGTAAAGTTTTTATTGGTATTTTCGAGAAATGCTAATTGTCCACCTTCGACTAATCCTTCCGTTGTAATGACTCCATCACGAAGAGAGTGAGCTTGAACATCAAATAAGAATAATGTTCCGGGGGTTTCATCAAATAAATTAGAAACATCAATAATACCTGAAGATTCCCAGTTTCCAATATCATCAGGGCTACCATCGGTTTGTCCTTCTGGTACAGCAGTCCGATCGATCTGACCAATACGAGTTAAGATACCTGTTTCGGGGTTTAATTCCCAAATAGAGGCTTCTTCTCCAGAAGTTTGACCAAATCCGCTAAAAGAGCGATCTTCCTGAATATATATTAAGCCGTTACTTGACCATTCGAGGTTATCAGGACTACGCAAACCAAAATCTGATCCCTCAAATTGACCATCTCCTGCGTCATCACCATCGAAAAAAATATCAACTTGGGCAGTAATATTATTCAAATCACCAAAGTCCACATCAATTTTATAAGTCGTACCCCAACTATCTTCAGGGAATAAACTATCACGCCCAGTGGAAGCTAATACGGCGATTGTACCATCTTGAGGATTAGTGGCAACGTCTTCAGGACGAGAAAACTTGAATGCACCCACCTCTACAGCTAAAGCATCTTGTTTTTCTTGAGTGGCAAAACCTTGAGAATCATAACCCTCTGTATTTGCTAAATCAGGGCGGTAATAATCAATTTCCACAAAACTACCTGATCGACCTTGTGTAGTACCATTAAACTGACTAGGATCAATATCTCCATTATCAGCAGTCCAAACGTAGAGTTTGCCTTGAGCTAATCCATTGCGTACAAGAATATTAGCCCCTTCTCCTTGACCTTTTTCACCAATATATAGGAGTAAAGGAGCACCACCTCGATCATCGCCCACTAAGAGAGCAATTTTATCTGTTGTGCCAGTATCTAATTGGGTTACATTTTCCCATGCAGCACGTCCTAACCAAGGTAAAGCATAGAGGGTTTTTGTTTGAGAATCAAGGGCAAATTCTGTACCGCCCTCGGTTTCTTCCCCTGTGAAGAATAAACCATCGACTAAACCACGATTTTGACCAAATTGATTAGCCACAAGATAATGGGCTGAACAAAGACGATTTAAGCCCATAAATTCAAGATCTGAGGCTTCGTCCACTACTTCACCACCACGGTTAATAATGGTGTCATAAGCTAATCCAGCTCCTTCCAATTGACGGGTATCTTTGTTGATGTCAAAGAAACTAACTCTTCCTCCAGTTAATTGAGTACCATTAGCAAGAGTATAAGCATAACCGACACTGTTACTTAATTCATGGTTAGCTAACACTCGAATAGTATCATCATCGAAAGCAAATGCTCCTAAACCATCAAGAATACCGGGAGGAACATAGTATTGCTCAGAAGGGTTTGCGATAATCTCTCCTACGGTAAAAACAGGATCGACTTCAAAAGTTCCTAAACCTTGCATTTGGGCAGGTTGATTAGAAGGAGTAAATCCAGTATCTATTTCAAAAACATTTGTTGTGTTACTAACCTCATTACTTACTACTAACAAGGGTTTACCATTAGGGCTATCTTGTGCATTGATAAAAGTTAAACCTTCAGGACCAGAATCTGTTAAATTAGTTTCAGGATCTTGTTCAAAGTCACGGGTGTTAATATATTGGACAAATTCAGGAGTATTAGGATTACTAACGTTATAAACCATAACCCCACCGATGCGCTCTAAACCTACGAAAGCATAAGTTTGTCCGTTAATAGTTCCCACTGTAACACCTTCAGGCTCAGGGCCTTTGTTATCACTGCGATTTTCAAAGTCATTATTGGAGTTACTAGCATTGAAGTAGTCAGGAAATGCTTGAGCGGTAATACGTTCTAAATCGTCTCCGCTATCGAAAACGAGATTACCTTCACTATCCCAAATACTAAATGATCTGCTACCAAAAGCATAAATTTCGTCAAAATCTCCATCCCCGTCGGTATCACCTAAAGTATTTGTTACCGTTAAACGTCCTAAATTTGCGTTTTCTTTTAATTCGGCAGCATTAGGAAAAGCCGTAGGATCTAGTACATAACTATCATTTCCCAATCGGATTTCTTCATTATAAATATCCCCTTCGTTAAAACCTTCTAAAATACCATCTCCAGTGGGGCGAACTCTTGCATCTCCTTCGTTAGCCGTGACGTAGTAAGTTTGACCATTAACAGTGTAGGATGCAATGGAATCAGGTTGATACATCCCAAAAACTGGTGCATTGCGAATATTAATTACATCATCTCGATCACTTGTGTCTAAACCGTTAGATTGTACTTGAATAATACCTAAAGTTATGGGTTCGGGAGTATAATCATCATTAAGGGTAAATGTACCATCACCGTTAAGGGTAATTCCAGCTACACCAAAATCATTATCGTTAATAACGGAGATAGTGTTATCTCCCATGTAGGCTAAGCCTTCGACTTTTTCTACCGTGTTGTAACCTGCTTTATTGAGATTTACATAGAGATTTTTATTAATAAGATTAATTCCTTGAGAAGTTAATTCTTCAGGAGTCATTTCGTCAACGGTTTTAAAAACTCCTCCTCCTAAATCAATGGGTGCAGATTGGTTAGTAATATTAGTTGCACCATCTAAACTAAAGCGATAGACTTTCTTCTCAATGTTACTACGAGGATCGCTATCGATGGCATCATCGTCTCTTTCAATGACTAAAAATTCACCATTGCCAATATAAACCGCATCTCCAATTTTATCTGGGCGAGTGTTATCTTCCGTACCCAAATCACGGTTATCCATACGGTAGAGATATTCAGCCGTAGTGGTTTTTGTGGTAAGATCAAATTCGACAATACGAATGTTATTTAAACCATTTAACGCACTATTACCGAGGGTTTCAGGGTTACGAATGGGACTTTGAACAAAAGCGTATAACTTGTTATTCTCTGTATCTAAGGCAACGGCTTCAAAACCTCTATTTTGTCTTCTTTGGGCGATAACCGCAGGTAAAGTTTCGATACCAAAATCTCCGACACTTCCTCCAGCCGCAACTCCAGTGCCTTCGGGTACAAAGCGATCAATTAAAGTACCATCGGTATTAAAATGGTAAATAGCAGGGCGATATTCATCCACCATCCAAAAAGTACCATCTTGCGCGACTACGATGCCTTCTAAGTCTGCACCAAAAGGATCAAGAAGGGTGATTTGGTTATTGTTTAAATCAACAGGGATTTCATCATTATAGGGGGTGTTACCAGTACCATCGGTAATATTGATATTAGGTAAACCTGTAATGGGAGTGCCATCGGCTTGTTTAATACTAATTCTATCGGTGATAGTAACTTCTCCCGTAGTTTGATTTAACTCAAATCGAATTATCTCAGGGCTAAAATCAGGGAGTAAGAAAGGGCGTAAACTTCCAGTGGGTTCACCATTAGGTCCTCGATCAGTATGGGTGATATACTTAAGTTTCCCATCGGCGGTTTTACCTTCAAAAAATAAACCAGAGAAACCACCTAAGAGAATTTCTTGATTACCAACAGTTGTACCAATGGAGGGTAAGTTGTTAATTTCATAGGTTTCCAGTGTACTAGAGTTAAAACTATGATCTTTAAATCCTAAAGGTAAAATACTTTCAACAGTAGCTGTGGCAATATCCACAACGGCGATCGCATTATTTTCTTGTAACGTTACCCATGCTTTAGTACCGTCTCCAGAAAAAGCGATATACTCAGGTTCAACATCTTGAGCTACAGTAGCATTAGGTCCAAAAATACGGACACCATCATCACGAAGTTGATCGATTTGACTGTTAAAAGCGGTAAAAGTAGCTTGTTGTAATGTGGCGTTAGCTATTCCTCCACTAATATCAATTATACTAATTGAACCTTCAGGATCAAAGCTATAATCTTCGTTAGGCTCACCTTCATTGGCACTTAAAACTTTAGTACCATCAGGAGTAAATGTCACCATATCAGGTAAAAAGCCGACAGTTTGCTTACCCAAAAATTCCCCTGTGGAAGTATTAAAAAACTGAATTTCTCCTCTAGCTTGATTACCTGTAGCAGTTTCTTTGATAGCTAAGGCAACGGCAATAATTCCTTCGCTAACAGTGCCTTTCTTACCTACTGCAACGCTATTAGGTATCAATTCAAAACCGTTGGTTACTGCGGAAATATCTAACGCTAAATCGCCAATTTTAGTAGAATTTGTGACATTAGCGAGGTTTAAAATTTCGACAACATCACCAGCGACAATAAATAATCTTTTACTAAGAGAATCAAAAGCGGGGATTTCTGCACCATTATCACTGGCAAATCTACCAATAGGATTGAGATTAATTGTCATTGTAATTCTTGCGATGGCTAATTAACTATTTATTTTACAAGCCATAATTTGACTTGATTTAATATCTAAAATAACCCAAATAAATTAAGAGAATATTAAGTAAATAATAAGGAATAGTTAACTTCCACCATAAACACTAATGAATTTATTTTATTAGCTCTAAATTCTGATTCAAGACAATTAAAATAATTTAGGATTGCTATAGTCGTTTATTAAAAAAATCTAACTAAAAATTATGTTTATTTCTTACGCTCAAAACTTTGAAGATGTTTTATTAAATCGTATTTTTAAAAATCAAGAAAAAGGTTTTTATATTGATATTGGTGCGCATCATCCTATTTATGATTCAGTTACTAAGGCTTTTTATGAAAAAGGATGGACTGGTATTAATATTGAACCAGTGCCTAAAATTTTTCATTTACTTGAAAAGGATCGCCCTAATGATCTTAATCTTAATATAGCCATTAGTGATCGACAAGGAGAATCAAATTTTTATGAATTATTAGATACTGGGTTGTCAACTTTTGATAGAGAAATGACTGAAAAACTGGTTAAAAAAAATGGTTTTTCTGTACTGGAATATCCTGTTATAGTGAAGACATTAGGTGATGTTTGTCGTCAATATATTAATCAACCTATTGACTTTTTAAAAATAGACGTAGAAGGCTGGGAAGAAAAAGTAATTTTAGGCCATGATTGGCAAAATTTTCGTCCAAAAATTGTTCTTTTAGAAGCAACTATTCCTAATTCTTCTATTAGAAAAGAAACTAATATTTCTGATTTTTTAAATAATTATAATTATCAACATATTTATTTCGATGGTTTAAATGATTTTTATTTAGCTGAAGAATTTTCCCCCTGGAAGAATTTTTTTACAACTCCTGTTAATGTATTTGATAAATTTATTTGTTTTTCAGAATATGACCAAAAACATCATATTAGTAATTTAGAAAAAAATATTGATATTAATAAAAATCAAACAAAAGATTTAAACTTTCAAATTAAACATTTAGAAAAAATTTTATTAGAACAACAAAAATTAATAGATCAAAATAATAGTGAGATTTTAAACACATATGATATAATAGCAAAACATAAGGAAAAAATAATTAATTTAGAAAATACATTAAAAAATTTAGGAATAGAATTAGATCAAGAAAAAGAAATGATAAAAGCTATGGAAAGTAGTAAATTTTGGAAACTTAGAAAAAAATGGTTTAAAGTTAAAGAAAAAATAGGTTTACCTATCAATTAATAGTAACAAATAACATTCTTAAAATGTATATTTTAAAGACTTAAATAAGTTTGACAAAATATTTATAACAGACTTAAATCTCTTGTTTTAATAAAAATAAGAATGATTATTTCTTTTGATTAAAAGTGATAAATTTTATAGCTTCACTGACATTATCTAAACTTGAATTTGAGAGAAGATTTGGGTTAAGATAATTCAATTCTGATGATACTCTTTTAATTATGCGATTGATACTAGACTGACATCTATATTGACAAACTTGGGTAGCAAAATCAACAATAGCTTGGGCGTATAATTGAGGATGATGATCAGTTTCTAAGATTTTTTTCCCTTCTATTCCCTTGTTTTTATATTCTTGGGGATTATCTAAGAAATTTTGTAAATGTTGATGAATGTCCTTTATTTCATGATCGTGTCTGACAAAAGCAACAGCAGAGGGGTTTAAATTACCATACCAACCAATTTTTGTAACAAGGGAAGGTAAACCATGACTCCAAAGGCGCAATTGACTTCCTGATGCTTCTCCCATGGTAGGGTAACGTAAATTAATTCCTAGATGGGAATTTGATAAAGCTAAATCTAATTCTTTATGGGAGACAAAACCATGTATGGTGACTAATTTTTCTAAACCTAATATTTCAATTTGTTTTTTGACATATTTTTCATCCCACAATTGCCCATAAATATTTAAGCGAAAACTATCTTTTTGTTTAAACTCAGATAATGCTTGTAAGATTGCATCTAAACGCCGATTTTTACCGATAAAACCGAAGATAATTAATTTGTAGGGTTTTTCTTGGTTTTGTTCATTATTATCAGAAATAAACTCATTATTAACGTAGGGTAAAGGAGTATATGCTGTTAACCATTTATTTTCTTGAGAAAGGGAAAGATAAACATTTCTATTATGGCTAATGACTCCCAAAGCATTTTCTAACACTAAAGGAGTAAGGGGATAATTTTCCGCCATAAACTCCATGGAATAATGACCATTAAGAAATAATCTAGCGTTTTCTCCCCCTTCTTGTCCATAGGTATCCTTCATTTGTTGAATGTAATTATTTTTATCAGAATTCAACATATAGAAAAAATCCTGTAACTTTTCATCATGCAAAATTACTATACTCGGAAATTGTCGGCTAATGTGCCATATTTCTCCATGAAAACTAGCATTATTACCAATATGATAAATGTTGACATCTCCTTGATTTAATTCAAACCACGGCATTTCTTCTAATTTATATTGTTTAACAGAAGCATACTTTTCTATTTCTTTACTCCATTCCTGTTGATTTGTCCAAAGAGTTACATTAGCTTTACTTTGTAAATAAGGAATTATTCTTTGGGTATAATTAGCTATATCTGTTTTTTTTTGTGGTAAGGGTGAAAACCAATTTATTCTCATATTGTTGTTAATTTTTCCACTACATTTGACCAAGTAATATTTAAAGAGTCATAATATTTTCTGGCATTTTTTCCCATTATGGTTGATTTACTGGGATTTTCCCATAATTTATCCATCGCTTGGGCTAAAGCTAAGGAATTTGACTCCGCAATAATGCCTGTTTCTTGATTTATCAAAAATTCTAACGGACCGCCTGAATCACTACAACTAATTACAGGTTTTGATGATAACATTCCTTCTAAGGTTACATAGCCATAATCTTCGTCAAAAGGAGGGTATAATACCCCCAAACATTCAGCGTAATATTTTAATTTTTCTTCTTCGGAAATTCTACCTAAAAAAATCGCCTGATGAGATATACCTAGTTTTTCCGCCATTTCTTTCAATTCTTGATCATATTTCCCATCATCTGCACTCCCCGCAAAAACAACTTTTACCGAGTGATGAGTTTTGGCGATCGCCTCTAAGATTAATTCTTGTCTTTTAATTTTCGTCAAGCGACTGGGGAAAAAAAAGTAACTTTGGGAATTATGAGAATAAAATCCATGAGCATTTTTAGGGGGATGATAAAGAGGAGTTGAGTCAACATTATTAAATTTTTTCAGTCTTTTTGCTACATTTTGAGAATTAGCATAGATTTTACGACACTCGTCAAAAGCATTATTATCACCATTAATAATAGTATCTCGAATTTGCTGTCCGTCTGGATTATATTGTAAACCACATACAGGATTATTCCATAAATCATAGGCATCTCGATGTTGATGTAACAACCAAACTACCTTATTAGGATGAGGAGTTAAATAAGCTGGAAATTTCAAAGGAATAACAAGATTGATTTTTTGCCCACAGGATTCTGTAACATCTAAAAGACGAAACATTAACATTGTGTCTAAAATTCTTTGATTTGGATAAGTTTTAAAAGGAATAGTGACTAACTCAGCCTCATAACCAAATTCTTTTAAGGCTTTTACTAAAGATTCTGCATGAATTTCTGCTCCTCCCATGATAAAAGGTGCAGATACGGAAAGAACTACAATTTTCATGGTTTATATCCTATCACAGCGTAATCTTGAGAACAATAAAAGTATTCATTAAATCGATGTGCTAATTCTCCTCCATCGATTTTTTGATCTGATATAGGATGAAGATTCATAATTTCTACATTGATAAAGCCTATAGATTCTACCAAAAATTTGATCATTACACTAGGTAAAGGATTACGATGAGTAGGATCGATATAAAAATTACGACTTCCTACTAAGACATTATCAGGATTTGGTGTTTCAAAAATAATTAATCCTCCAGACTTCAAAGCGCGTAAACTTTCAGCTAATAATTCCCATAAAATATTAAACGGTAAATGTTCTATAAGATGAAACCCCGTAATTAAATTTAAACTTTCCTTAGATAAAGATTTTAAATAATCCACACAATCTTGATTAATAACATCAAATCCTCTAGCACAACATTCACTTACCATTATTTTATTAAGATCAATACCCTTCGCATTATATTTATAGTCTTTTAATACTTCTAACCATTCTCCCCTTCCGCATCCAATATCTAAAATTTGAGACTCTAAACCATTAATATTTAATTTCTGTAATAAAGATAAATAATCTGTTTTTTGTTGTTCTTTAATATCCTCTCTTTTTCCTCTAAATTTATTTTCTAAAGCTAAATAAAAACTATCTAAATAATTAAATTTTTCTTTACCTATTTTTTTGATTTGTTGATTTAATACTTTTTGATTTTTATTCCCTGATAATTGATTTAAAAATATATTTATTAACTGTTTTTGTTGAATTAAATCTTCCTGCAAATAAATAGTTTTATAAAAAATATCTTCTTGTTTTTGTTCTAAATTATTTATTTCTTGACTGTGTTTTTGCTCTAAGTTATTAACTTTTTCGCTATATTTTTGTTCTAAATTATTTATTTCTTGACTATGTTTTTGCTCTAAATTATTTATTTTTTTTTCTAAATCTTTATATTTATTTTGAAAATCTGAACTAATAAATTTAACAGTATTTAACTCTTCTTGAGATGTAGAAGTAATGGACTTTATTTGTTCTAAAATTATTTGATTAAGTTTAACAGATTCTTCTAAAGCACTTAAAATATTAAAATTTACTTCTCTTTGATCTCTAAATAAAAAATTGAAAATATTAAAAAAAATAATGCCAAAAGGTTTAAGTAATATAAAAGGAAATTTATTTAAAGAATTAGGCCAACTATCTCTTATTTCAGCTCTTGATTTTGCAGTATTTATAAAGCCTTGAAAATATTTAATTTGTTCTTGAATATTACTCCAAATAACATTTTCTTGAGAATGTAAAGTTATTTGAGCTTGTAAAAATTGCATTTCAGAAATAATTTTTTCCTTAATTTCTCTCTCATTAATACTCGGAATATTAATTTTTAACATAGGTAATGTTTATTTTAAATTGATTAATTAGAGGTTGTATAATTTTTAATTTATTCACAAGACTCTAATTAAATTTGAATCAAAAGAAGACATGAAATCATGATTAAACTTAGTAAATAAATCCTGAGTTTATTAGTAATTCTATGGGCAACTCAGGTTAAAATTATACAAGATTTGATAATATTTATCTAAAAAAATAGAATATATTATCAAAAAATACTATGATGAGAATACGCTTAATGCAGTATCAGCATTCCCTTGCAGTGAAATAAAGTTATCAAAAG
This sequence comes from Geminocystis sp., assembly GCF_041753295.1. Classification (NCBI taxonomy): domain Bacteria; kingdom Bacillati; phylum Cyanobacteriota; class Cyanophyceae; order Chroococcales; family Geminocystaceae; genus Geminocystis; species Geminocystis sp. The sequence continues at coordinate 48,096 of NZ_JBGSUU010000104.1, read as the reverse complement.
GTTCTAACCAATTTCGTCCGAATGCTTCTCCAGTACTTCCACTATAAGCATTGATTTCACCTTGAGTGTTAATAGATCGAGAAAACAAGTCTGCACTGGTAATTTTATTCCGTAACACAATAATATCTTGATTCTGAGCACCTAATGCTACTTCTAAAGCGAAAGTTGCTAGGGTAACACCACCATTATTAAGTTGAGTTGTCCAAAAGTTTAAACCACTTGCTTCTGCGTCTCTACCGAAGGCAAAGTTATAAACTTGATTCACTTTATCACTATTACTAAGACCACCAAATAAACGATTAGCTTCGGCAGAATTGCCAAAATCATTAACGATTCGATCATAAGTAGTTTGCTCACTTCCCGTCAGAATATCTCCATTACGAGGAGAATAATTCACGTTTCCGTTTCCTAGGGTTTGATTCCAAAAATTAACACCACTAGGATCGCCAGGACGACCATAATAGGCTACATAAGCAATTTGTGCCGTTCCTCGTTGTAAAGTTAGGGGACTGGTATTTGTGCTGGTAGGATTATCTTGAAGATAGTTAGCAGCAATACTATAGTCATATCCAGTATTTGATAAGTTTTCAATTTGAACAAAACCTCTACCTGTTTCAACGGGTACATTGATAAAGCCCGTTTGTCCGATGACTTCTTTTTGTGTTAGCAGTAAATCTCTGGTATCAAAAATACCGTTACTATTGGTATCATCAAAAACCTTAATATTAAATTGAGAATCACTTGCATTAGTTGTTATTTGACCGAAAATTGTTCCATTAGCTGAAGTTGTATATTCAATAGCATCAAATTGTCTGTTTTGAGGAAAGGTAGTAATACCTCTAAGGAAATCCGAAAAAAAACGTTGATTATTGGGTGATAAATTAATGGCAGTTTGTGTGGAAGATAATCCTTCTGTCATAGTTAGGGAAAGATCGTAATCAATGCTGTTACCGTCAAATCGAACTACTTTCACAAAATAATCTGAAGCAGTCTCGATTCTTTTAATTACTTCTTCCTGTGTCCCTGTTCTACTTGATCCGTCAAGTAAAGAGTCAGTAGCGTCTAATATGCCATTAAAGTTACTGTCTTCATATAATTCTATATCCGCATCTCCTCCAATTATGTTAAAGAGATTTACATTAATGACAGAATCATTATTTTCTAAACGAAAAAAGAAAGTATCATTATTGTCTAACTGAGTCAGATTTCCACTGGATGTAAAAAAATCCCCATCAATTACCCCGAAATTAAAATTAGCCATAATAAAAATTGTCTTAATAAATTAAAATGCTAGGTTTAAATAGCATAGTAAAAGCGTAGCACAAAAAAATTAAATTAAGGGAAGTTGCAATAATTTGATACATTAATATATTTAACTTTTATTTACTACTATTAGTTAACATTTGCAATTTATATAAACTGGCATATAAACCATTTTCTGTTAATAATTGATCATGACTACCTGACTCGATTAATTCTCCATTTTTTAATACTAAAATTTTGTCAACATTACGAATAGTAGAAAGACGGTGAGCGATAATAATAGCAGTTTTATTGACTAAAAGTTTGTCTAAAGCTGCTTGAGTATCTGCTTCTGTTGCTACATCTAAACTAGAAGTTGCTTCATCTAAAACTAAAATATTAGGGTTACGAATAGCGACTCTAGCGAAGGCTAAAAGTTGTTTTTGTCCTCCTGAAAGATTCGCACCTCTTTCTCTTAATTGAGTATCATATCCTTGGGGTAATTTATCAATAAATTTATCAATATTAGTAATTTTTGCTGCTTCTTGAATCTCATTAAAACTATATTCTTCTCCTAAAGTTATATTTCGTTGTACGTCTCCCACAAAGATAAAACTTTCTTGTAAAATAACGCCGATATGACATCTTAATTCTGCTTGAGTAATATCTCTGATGTCGATACCATCTACTAAAATTCTTCCTTGAGTTGGTTCATATAATCGACAAAGTAACCTAATTATAGAGCTTTTTCCCGCACCTGTAGGCCCTACTAAAGCAATTTTTTCCCCTGAGTTAATGGTAAAGTTGAGATTTTTTAAGACATATTCATCGGGTTTATAACCAAACCAGACATTTTCAAATTTTATCTGTCCAATTTTTTCTTGTTTTGCGTTAATGTCGAAGCTAATATTATTGTCAGAGTCTTTAATTTCTAAAGGAATACTCATTAATTCGGTAATTCTTTCAATGGCGGTAAATCCCGACTGAAACATAGTAAATTTATCGGCAAATTGTCGCAAAGGATCAAATAATCGTTGAGAATAAAGAATAAATGCTGATAATACTCCGAAGCTGAGTTTATCTTCTAAAACGAATAATCCTCCTAACCATAATACTCCTGCGATGGCCACTAAAGAAATCCATTCCAAAGTTGCAGACACCGCCGAATCATGAAAAATAGTTTTATCAACAGCAACTCGATAACGCTCATTAGCAATATGGAACATTTCACTGTTATATTTTTCTCGTCGAAATAATTGCACAATATTGATACCAACAACGTTTTCTTGCAACATGGAGTTAAGTACAGATAATTCTTCCCTAGCGACATAATTGGCTTTACGGTATTGTCTTTGAAAATAAATAATCAAAGCGGTAACAGGAATTAACATCAAAACTAACATAGAAGCTAATTGCCACTGTAACGTAAACATCGTTAAAATAATGACAAAAATAGCCACTAAATCGCTAAGAATACCGATAGCGCCCGTAGCGAAAACATCCCCCAAGGCTTCTACATCATTAGTAATTCTTGTAACTAATTTACCGACAGGAGTTTTATGGAAAAAACTAGCACCTAAAGAAATGACATGATTAAATAAATCTTCTCGAATAAATGCAGTTATTTCCTGTCCAACTTTTTGCACTAAAAATCCTTGCCATGCTTGAAAAATAGTTCTAATAATAATAGTAAAAAGTAAAATAAAACCTAACAAATTTAAGCCATTGGAGATAGAATAAGAATTTAAAAATGACCATGTAGGTTCTTTTCTTAACAGTGAAATAGCTTGACCAATAAGTAAAGGTTGTACTGCTCCAGCTAAGGATAAAGGAACTAATAAAACTAAAGATATTAATAAAATAGATGAGTTTCGTTTAGCATAAGGGGCAATTTTTAATAATAATCCCCAGTCATTTTCTTTGGTTTTTATATTCATTAATTAATGTAAAATTACCTGATTATTATAAGTTAATTATACCTTTTATTAGGTAGAAAGAAATAATAAAAATTTGACAACATTTATCTAAAAATTTGTCTCTACTAATTCCTAACTACTCATTCCCTGTTATGTTAAAATATTTTAAGCTGAAGAATTGCTGAATATATTTAAAATCCATACATTAAATTTAATTACCCGTGACTATAGCAGACAACATCATTTCTAAAGAACAAGATCAATCCACCACTGACAATGATTCTACCATTGATATTCAACGTCAAATGATCGCTATTCTTGATTTTGGTTCTCAATATTCAGAATTAATCGCCCGTCGCATCCGAGAAACTGAGGTTTATTCTGAAGTTATTTCTTATCGCACTACTGCTGAAAAACTAAAAAAAATTAACCCCAAAGGCATTATTCTTTCAGGTGGCCCTAGTTCGGTATATGATGATTATGCTCCTGTTTGTGATCCTGAAATTTGGCAACTAGGCATCCCTATTTTAGGGGTTTGTTATGGTATGCAACTAATGGTTAAACAATTGGGCGGTAAGGTTGAAAGATCAAAAAGAGGCGAATATGGTAAGGCTTCTTTACATATTGATGATCCTACGGATTTACTCACTAATGTAGAACAAAATTCCACCATGTGGATGAGTCACGGTGATTCTTGTACTCAACTTCCTGACGGTTTTAAAATTCTCGCTCATACTGACAATACTTCTTGTGCTGCGATCGCCAAACATCAAGAAAAACTGTATGGAGTGCAATTTCACCCAGAAGTAATTCATTCTGAATATGGTACAGCATTAATTCGTAATTTTGTTTATCATATCTGTGGTTGCGAACCAACATGGACAACAAAAACTTTTGTGGAAGAGTCTATCAAAGAAATTCGAGCCAGAGTGGGGGATAAACGAGTATTATTAGCATTGTCTGGTGGTGTGGATTCTTCTACCCTTGCTTTTTTGCTCCATGAAGCTATCGGAAATCAACTTACTTGTATGTTTATTGATCAAGGTTTTATGCGCAAAGGTGAACCAGAAAGGCTGGTAGAAATTTTTGATAACCAGTTTCACATCAATGTTCAATACGTTAATGCAAGAGATAGATTTATTGATAAACTAGCAGGAGTAACAGATCCAGAAGAAAAACGTCGCTTAATTGGTCATGAATTTATCCAAGTATTTGAGGAAGAATCTAACCGTTTAGGACCTTTTGACTATTTAGCTCAAGGTACATTATACCCCGATGTGATCGAATCAGCCGATACCAATGTAGATCCTAAAACTGGTGAAAGAGTTGCGGTAAAAATTAAGAGTCATCATAATGTGGGTGGTTTGCCAAAAAATCTACGGTTTAAATTAGTCGAACCTCTGCGCAAATTATTTAAAGATGAAGTACGCAAAGTAGGTAGATCTATTGGACTGCCTGAAGAAATCGTCTCTCGTCATCCTTTCCCCGGCCCTGGTTTAGCTATTCGCATTTTAGGAGATGTCACGGCTGAAAAATTAAATATCCTTCGTGATGCTGATTTTGTCGTTAGAGATGAGATCAAAAAATGGGATATGTATCATGATTTTTGGCAAGCATTTGCGGTGTTATTACCTGTTAAAAGTGTTGGTGTTATGGGAGATAAACGAACCTATGCTTTCCCCGTGGTTTTGCGTTTAATTACCAGTGAAGATGGTATGACGGCGGATTGGTCAAGAGCACCTTATGATTTATTAGAAGCTATATCTAATCGCATTGTTAATGAGGTAAAAGGGGTTAATCGTGTTGTTTATGACATTACTTCTAAACCTCCCGGTACTATAGAATGGGAATAGTATCTTTCTCCGTGGGTTATGGTGACTTTTCCCACAACTTGAGGAAGGAAACAAAATTATTAATTATTCATTAGCCATCATTCATTATGTTTTTATTTGGACTCGGAGACAAAAAATCAACTTTACCTACTCCTTCCGAAGCGTTACCCGGAAGAAGTAAGACAATGCCTATTCCCTCTCAACACTACGTTAACGGTAATTCCATGAAGCCGCCTTATCCTGAAAATATGGAAGTAGCAATGTTTGGTATGGGCTGTTTTTGGGGGGCAGAAAAAAAATTCTGGCTACTAGAAAAAGGCATTTATATCACTGCGGTGGGTTATGCTGCTGGTTTTACCCCAAATCCTACCTATGAAGAGGTTTGTAGTGGTAGAACAGGTCATAATGAGGTGGTAAAGGTGGTTTATGACCCTAAGATTATTTCTTATGAAACTCTTTTAAAAGTTTTCTGGGAAAATCATAACCCAACTCAGGGAATGCGTCAAGGAAATGATAAAGGTACTCAGTATCGCTCAGGTATTTATACTTATTCTGATGAGCAACAAATCCTAGCAGAAAAATCCAAAACTGTATTTCAAGAGGAGTTAAAAAAAGCAGGTTATGAGGAAATTACTACGGAAGTTATTTCCGCTCCTGAATTTTATTTTGCTGAAGGTTATCATCAACAATACCTTGCTAAAAATCCTAATGGTTATTGCGGATTAGGTGGTACTAATGTTTCTTGTCCTTCTTTCAATTAAATAACTGATTCTATTGGTTAAAGGGGCAATTTATGCCCCTAAATACTTATTGTAAAGGTAATAAATACACCAGAATAAATAAAATTATCCAAATAACATCGACGAAATGCCAATATAATTCCGATGCTTCTACTCCGAAATGTTTATTACTAGAATAATGATTTTCTCCTCTTGATCTCCACAATACAGCTAGAATAAAGAATAATCCGAGGGTAACGTGTAAACCATGAAAACCAGTCAACACATAAAAACAACTGGTAAAAAGATTATCCGTTAAACCAAAGCCCGTATGAGCATATTCGTAAAGTTGTCCGCCCAAGAAGATAACACCCATAAGAGCTGTTATGCCAAACCATAGTTGTAACCCTTTGACATCATTATTTTTAATACAACTTTGCCCTTTGTGCATGACAAAGCTACTAGAAATAAGGATAATACTGTTAATACTGGGTAAAAGTAACTCTAATTCTATGCCATCCATAGGCCATTCGGGGAGAGTAGAATAGTAAATCATATAACCACTGAAAAGACCAAAAAAGATCATACTTTCAGAGATAAGAAATAATACTAATCCAAACATCCGATGATCTGGATGTCCATGAGAGTGAGATTCGGCTTCTTTTTCGTAACCAACGGTAAGTTGAGAGTCAATAGCTGGACTTTGCATAATTTTTCATTAATTGTGATTTGGATTTGCCCCCTACCTTCGATTCTGGGGAAGAAATATCGTGATTTAAAGTCCCCAATATCGGAAAGGAGGCTTGAGAGAGCTACTTAGCACTGACATCGGCTAACATATCCGACACACTTTCTTCTTCTTGCTCTTCATCGTCAATACCATAGTCATAAGGACCACTCCATAAAACTGGTTCTTCTTCAAAGTTTTCGATGATAGGTGGTGAAGCTGTTTGCCATTCAAGAGTTAACGCTCTCCAAGGATTACGCTCGGCTTGTGTGCCTTTTGCTAAACTCCAAATCACATTAATGATAAAAGGAAGAGTTGACACCGCCATAACGTAAGCACCAGCCGTACTTAATAAATTCAAAGGTTGAAATTGCACATCATATAAAGCGATACGACGATTCATCCCCATTAAACCTAATTGGTGCATGGGCATAAAAGTAATATTTAAACCAATGAAAGTTAAAATAAAATGTAATTGACCTAAACCTTCATTGTAATTTTTACCAGTCATTTTCGGAAACCAGTGATAAAAGCCCGAAAATAGAGCTAGTGCTGATCCACCAAATAATACATAGTGGAAATGCCCTACAATAAAATAAGTATCATGGACATGAATATCGAAAGGTACAGAAGCTACCATGACTCCTGTTAACCCACCAATGAGAAAAGATGACACAAAGCCCATGGCAAATAACATAGGGCTATTTAGCTCAATTTTGCCACCCCAAAGTGTAGCACACCAACTAAAAATCTTGATCCCCGTTGGTACGGCAATTAACATCGTTGTTGCCATAAAAAACATTCTTAACCATCCGGGTGTACCACTGGTAAACATATGATGCGCCCACACAATTAACCCTAAGAAACTAATGGCTAAACTAGAATAGGCGATCGCACGATAACCAAAAATAGGTTTACGAGAATGTACAGGAATCACTTCAGAAATTACACCAAAAAATGGCATAATCATAATATATACAGCAGGATGAGAGTAAAACCAGAAAAGATGTTGATATACCACAGGATCACCTCCTCCTGTAGGATTAAAGAAACTTGTACCAGCGATTAAGTCGAAGGAAAGTAAAATTAATGCTCCAGCTAATACGGGAGTGGAAAGTATAATTAAGGCAGAAGTTGCTAACATTGCCCAACAAAATAAAGGCATACTGTGCAAATCCATATCTTTAATCCGCATTTTAAGGATAGTAGTCGCAAAGTTGATACCTCCTAAAATAGAAGATGTACCTAACAAAAGTACACTCACAATCCAAATTTCTTCCCCCCATTTACCACTCATTAAACTTAAAGGAGGGTAAGATGTCCAACCTGATTGAGGGGCACCCACTAAAAAGCTACTTAATAATAGCACTCCCCCCGGAGGTACTAACCAAAAAGCAACAGCATTTAAACGGGGAAAAGCCATATCTTCAGCGCCTATCATTAAGGGGATAAGATAATTAGCAAAAGCCGCTCCTGCTGGTACAATCCATAAAAAGATCATAATCGTACCATGAAGGGTGAAAAGTTGGTTATACAACTCTGGTGATACAATATCAGGATCTGGTGTGGCTAATTCTGTTCGTACTACTTCAGCAAATGCACCACCGATAAAATAGAATAAGAAAGAAGTAACTAAATACTGAATACCAATAACTTTATGATCTGTATTAAAGGTAAAGTAGTCTCTTAATTTCCTTTCTTTGTGTTGAGATTTTTCCGAAACTATGTTAGTTGTCATAAGTGCTGAATAAAAATGTATTTCTGAGAAAACTAAACAGATGTGATTATATTTATTATTAACGATGGAGTTGAGCAAGAGTTTCAGAATTTACTCCCAAGTGATGAGAGTGCATTTCTAAACGAGATTCTTTTGTCATGGGTTTTGTAATCATTGCCATTGTATCTGCTTTTTCCTGAGCACTAGCAAAGGTATTTTCTTGTATCCATTTTTGGTAATCTTCTTCACTTTCTACATGAAGAGTGGTTTTCATACCGCCATGATATGCTCCACATAATTCTGCACAGATAATAGGATAGTCGCCAATTCTATTAGCATTAAATGCAAAAGTTGATTCTCTACCCGGTAATACATCTTGCTTTAACCTAAGTTGAGGTACCCAAAAAGCATGAATAACATCTCCTGCCTTCATATTTAGTTTGATTTGCTTATTTATCGGTACGTGAAGTTCACCCGACACTACACCAGAATCAGGATAAGTAAAAATCCATGCGTATTGAATCCCATTAACATCTACTTCTATATCTGCGTTAGCGTTACCAATTCCTAAAGATAAATGTCCTTGATGGGGATTAAAAGCAACCATTTTTCCTTGATTCTGATTGTCAGCCATTTGCATTTCTTCTTGAGGAAAATCTCTCGATGTTTCTGAATCTAAGCCGCCAAGATTGTTATACACTTCAAAGCTATAAAGTGCCAAAATAAATACAATCACCGTCGGTATAGCAGTCCAAACTATTTCTAAGGGTACATTACCTTCGATACCTGGACCATCGGTTTTATCTCCTTTTTGACGACGAAATTTAAAAATAGAGTAAACCAAAACTCCTTGTACTATTAAAAATAAGCCTGTGGCAATAGTCATCATTAGATTAAATAAATCATCAACTTCTGCTGCACCTTGAGAGGCTTCTATGGGCATTAAGCCGTGATTTTGTCCATACCACAAGCTGATTAAGGTTAGCAATATACCTGCTATCAGTGTGATAATATTACCCGGAATATTCACTGTTATTAATCCTATCGATTATTATAAACTTCTCTCTTTTAGGATAAGATATATTTCTCTTTCTGTGGCAATCTCTTCAGAAATTGATGATAATTATAATTACATTTCATCTCATCGGGGGAATACCATTCGCGCTTACTCATTACTCAAAAAGGCGTGGGTTAAACTTAAATCAGGGCGTAATTTTTCTGCTTTTCTCAAATAAGAATGATAAATTTCTGATTGTGGTTTAGCTGTATTGAGATAAATTAAAACTCGAATACATTTGGCTAAACTACCTTTTACTTGCATCTGTTGTATATCTAATAGCGGTATATTTGTCCATTGAGGGCTTTCTCTGGCGATGGCAGCGGGAAAAACTGCATCTAAATCAGGGGTAACGGTAAAAATAACACTAACAACATTTTCATAATCTAATTGGTTACGGGATTCAATGTCAGTTAATAACTCCATAACAGCCTCTCTCATGGCTTCTTTAGTATTCACTTCGACAGTAATCGCACCTCGAATTGCTCGTACTTTTGTCATTAACTGTTGATTCATTTTTCCAGTAAATTGCAAATTTTCCATGATAGATTAAGGACGATATAACCATAAAGGTTGCCCACTGGTAGCCAATTCAAATTCTAACCAATTCATAGCAGATCCTACCCCTGATTTTACCTGACTACGACCATTTAGAAAACGATTAACAAAAGATTTTGGTTGTTCGATGGTTTCACATTCTGTCTTATCAGGATCTAGTTTTACTAATTCACAAGCCCAGCGAAAGGCATCTTTTTCACTACCTAAGCGATCAACTAATCCTAATTCTAAAGCCTGTTGACCACTAAAAATACGACCATCTGCAAAACTTCTTACTGTTTCAAGACTTAATTTTCTGCCCTCGGCAACCGTTGCGACAAATTGCTCATAAGTACTATCAATCAACTGTTGTAAAATATTTTCTTCCTCATTAGTTAAATCTCGATCAAAGGATAAAATGTCTTTATAAGGTCCAGATTTGATCACTTTAAAAGAAACCCCAACTCTATCTAACAATTTTTGTAAATTATTTCCTCGAATAATCACCCCAACACTACCTGTAATCGTACCCGGATTAGAAACAATGTGATTTGCACCAACTCCCACATAAACCCCACCAGAAGCGGAAATATTACCAAAACTTGCTACGATTTTGATTTTTTCCCCTAATTTTTTTAACGCCGAATAAATTTCTTGGGAATCAGCAACCGTACCACCGGGTGAATCAATGCGTAATAATAGCGCAGGATATTTTTTTTCTTCTACCACTTCCAAGGCTTCTAATACTTGTTCACGAGTTCCAGATGCGATCGCACCATTAATTTCAATTCGAGCAATTTGTTTTTTAGATGATGGTTTAAAGGGCCAAATCATTATAAATATTTAGTGTGTGTATGTAATAGAAATTATTATTTTAATCAGCATATCATTATAACAATGAACAATTATTATTACTAAGAATTTCTCTTAAAATAAGTACATAAATGAGCCAATGTACATTCACAACACTGAGGTTTACGAGCATTACATACAGCTCTACCATGATAAATAATACTAATAGAAAAAATCTCCCATTCTGGTGGTGGAATTAATTTCATTAAATCTTGTTCAATTTGTACGGGATTATCTTTTTTCGTCAATCCTAGACGGTTACTGAGCCTTTTTACATGGGTATCCACTGTTACCCCTTCGATGATACCAAAACCGTGAGCTAAGACAACATTAGCGGTTTTTCTAGCAACTCCTGCCAAACTTAATAATTCTGGCATTGTCTGAGGCACATTACCGTTAAAATCATTAACTATTTTGAGACAAGCATTTTGAATATTTTTGGCTTTATTACGATAAAAACCAGTGGAATGAATTAATATCTCAATTTCTTCTCTATCACCCCTCGCAAAACTTGGAGCATCGGGAAATCTATTAAATAATGCTGGAGTAACTTTATTAACTCTTTCATCGGTACATTGTGCCGATAAGATTGTCGCTACTAAAAGTTGTAAAGGAGTTTCATAATCAAGGCTACAGGTAGCATTGGGGTAGAGTTGCTTAAGAATGGTTAAAATTTCTAAGGCTTTTTTTTTCTGACTAATTCTCATCAATAAAATGGGTGGTGGTGGGGGTAAGATAAAATTACCCCTACACAACCTTAAGATTGGTTAAATCGCTTCTAAGTTTTTCTCTCCAGTTCTGATACGGATAGTTTCTTCTACAGGAGAGATAAATATTTTGCCGTCGCCGATTTCCCCAGTGCGGGATGCTTGGACAACTTTATCTACAACCATGTCAACTTGATTGTCTTCTACTACAATTTCAATTTTGAGCTTTTGTAGAAACTCAACGGTATATTCTGAACCACGATAACGCTCAGTTTGCCCTTTTTGACGACCAAAACCACGGACCTCAGAAACAGTCATTCCCACGATTCCAGCGTTAACTAAGGCGATTTTGACTTCATCTAGTTTAAAAGGACGAATAATAGCTTCTATCTTTTTCAAATTGATAACTCCTCTATTTTTATTTATATATAGCTTATACAATTTTCCTGTTATTTTTTAACACTCTTACCTGACCAATTTTTGTAAAAGTGATTACATTTAGGGAATTGTTAAGAAACAATATAGTATAGCTAGAAACTATAAACTATTCCAATATATTAGTTTTTCGTTATTTTAAGATAATAACAATAAAGTTGAAAACTATTGCACGTTTCGTTAAATAGTTTTAAAAATCTATACACTTATTAAAATTTTTCGTAATACCTGATAGGTAATATTTATATAAAATTAGTAATAAAATAAATACTATATTGTTGTAGTTTAAGCTGTTTTGTGATTAGTTATCTTACTCCGTATTGCTTATGAGATAAGTAATGTAAAAAAATGTAGATAATTTACCAAAAATATAGTGTAATAACAATAATAAAAGTCAATAAAATTTATTGTCTAGTATAAAATCTGGCAAGAATCAGTAAATATAGTTATGCTGACGAAAACAGAACTATCTTAAATTAGGAGATATATTGTATGGAATCTCAAACTTACGAACAAGAAAATCAAATTAACCAAATTTCACAATTCGAGGAAGATATACCCGGTGTAATTACCCCAGCGAAAATGTCTTCTACTTCTAGTGATGATCAAAATTGGCAAGAATGGGTGGACGTTGTAGTAGATTTTTTAGCGAAAGTACCTGAACAATTAGGTAGCTTTTTTTCTGATTATAAACAACCTTTAACTACCCTAGGTTTAATTATCACTGCGGCTATTACTGTTTATATTACTTTATCTGTATTAGATGCTATTGATCATATTCCTCTTCTATCCTCTATTTTAGAATTAGTTGGTTTAGGGTATAGTGCTTGGTTTGTTACTCGTTATTTACTTAAGGCTTCTACTCGTCAAGAGTTATTTGCTGAATTTGATGGCTTAAAACAACAAGTATTAGGTGAAAAAACTCACGGTTAGGAATAGCTAGATAAGGTTATTTTTTAACTATCTCACAAACTAGGGGCGATATAACGCCTCTATTATTTACCTTTATTTTCCGTACCTAAAAATCGAACTGAGGTTTGATCATGTTAATCTTTCAATATAATTAGTTGAATGGCCACTAAAATTATGGCAAATATTAATAAAATACTTGTAGTTGCTGCGGCGTAACCAAAGTTAAATTGACGGAAGGCTTGTTCATAAATATAGTAAGAAAGTAGATTAGTGGAATTAGATGGGCCACCGTTGGTTATGATATAGACTTGCTCGAAGGAGCGAAATGTAAAGATAGCGGTGGTTATGGTTGCAAATATGAGGGTTGGTTTTAATGAAGGTAAGGTTATATACCAAAGTTTAGCCCAAAAGTTTGCACCGTCTAACTCGGCGGCTTCGTAACGGTTTTGAGGAATGGCTTGTAATCCTGCTAAAAATACCACTAAGTTGAAACCTATTTGTCGCCATGTACTAAAGATAATAATAACTGGCATTGCCCAAAAGGTACTATTTAGCCAAGGAATGGGATTTATATTTAATGATAATAATAATTCGTTGATGGGGCCATTATTTTGAAATAACCATCGAAATCCTAACCCCATGGCGACTAAAGAAGTGATGCTAGGGATAAAATAAGCTGTGCGAAAAAATCCTCTTAATATTATTTTTTGATTCAGTAAAATACTTAAAAATAAAGGAATGATAATACTGGGAATAATAGTGGCGATCGCAAAATAAAGGGTATTAAAGATAATTTGTTTAAAGTCGGAATCTATTAATAGTCTTTGATAATTTGCTAAACCAATCCACTTATTACTAACTAAATTACCATTAGTAAAACTAAGATAAATAAGGGAAAGAATGGGGATAAATAAAAAGATTGTCAGTAAAATTAATGCAGGTGCTAAAAATAACCAACCGATAAAATTTTGTTGTTTTAGTATTTGAAAAAAGGTTGTTTTTTTTGAGGATAGACTTTGAGACATTATTGATTAATTTTGTAGGCATTGCCCACCCTATGGGGATAAAATTGTTAATTGTTAATTGCTTATTTATCTTCCGCCAACGGTTATGGTATCTACTTTTATGTGAGGTTGCCCTACAGTAACATAAATACTACCACTGACTGAACCACAAAACCCCGCCGCTAAGGCTAAATCTTGGGATGACATGGAAATTTTTGTCATGATTTCTTTTGCTTCACCGATGAGGGTTGCACCTTTTAAGGGTTTGGTGATTTTACCGTTTTCGATGAGGTAGGCTTCATCTACACCAAAGTTAAACTCACCTGTAGGGCCAACGCTTCCACCGCCCATTTTTTTACAGTAAATTCCTTTATCCACGGAGTTAAATACTTCATCGAGGGTATATTTACCACAATCAATATAAGTGTTACGCATACGAGAAGCCGCCGCAAAACTATAACTCTGTCTTCTGCCACTACCCGTGCGAGGATGCCCTGTGCGTATCGCTCCTGCTCGATCTGATAAAAAGTTCTTTAAGATGCCATTCTCGATTAAAAGAGTGCGTTGTGGAGGCATTCCTTCATCATCCATGTCAATACTTCCAAAGGCGTTTTCGGATAATCCTTCATCCCAAGCGGTTAAATTTTCATGGGCGATTTTTTCGCCTTTTTTATCCATGAAAGGAGTACTTTTTCGCTCGATTTGAGTAGTTTCTAATAAATGTCCACAGGCTTCATGAAAGATAACTCCACCGAATTGATTAGCCATGATAACGGGATATTGCCCTGATTCTACATAATCGGCATACAACATTTTACCTGCGGATTCGGCTACTTCTTCGGCTACGGTGTCGTAATTCCATTTTCTTAAAAAGTCGGGGTTACTTGTGTCGCCGTCTCGTTTACCGATAGATGAGCGATTATCACCATCAGCACATAATAAGTTATAACCAACGGATTGAGTTAAGCGAATATCACGGGCAAAAATACCATCACTGGAGGCGATTAAAACTTCTTGCCAATCACGGAAATAGGCAGTGCGGCGAGATTGTACATGATTAGCGGTTTTGTTAAGTTTATTATTAGCGCTAAGTAATATATCCCCCATTTCTTGCATATTGCTACAGTTACTTAACCAACTATCTTTATTTTTAGCGGCGGCATAATCTCTAAACATTTCAAGGTTGATTTCAGGAATAAAAGCGCTTCCTTGAGGAAGATTAAAACCTAAGATAGATAATGCTTTTTCTAAGGCTTGTTTTAATCCTGAAAACGTCAAGTTATTAGTGCTAACGTAACAGTCTTGTTTACCACGAAAAACTCTAACTCCTGCACCTGTCGAAAGTCGAGGAGTAATGCTAGTGATGGTGTCATCTTCTGCTAGACAACTGATATAATTTGCTTTTTCGAGGAAAAATTCTACAAAATCAGCACCTGCCGCCCTTCCCATGCCTAATAATGTAGATAATGGTTTTTCCCATGTTAAGTCAAAGTGATTAATACTGGGATGATAAGATAAGTTAGGTATTTCACGGGATACTAATAAAATTGGTGACATATAATATTTTTTTTCACTGGTATTAATTGTTTATTGTAACTAATGGTTTAATTATCTTGAAGGAAGAAAACAAAATATGGTTGTAACTCGCACCATGTTACTAACTTCTTGATCAAAATATGGTTGTACCTCGCACCATGTTACTAAACAACAATTGACACTAGATATAGCGTAAATAATCATTATCGCCCACCATATTTGGTGTGCCGCCGCCGAATCCCTCAAAAATTAATCAAAAAATAGAAATTTGCGATCAAATTATATGTTAGAATTACTGCTATTAATTTAGATATTGATAATATCGCCGTTGATACCAGAATAGAAGATTTTGCACTAAATCATGATTATTATTTATATGGAATAGCTAAATAAATAATGCCAAAAAAAATTAAAGAATTAAAAAAAATGCTAATTCAAGCTGGTTTTCAAGAAGTGGAGGGGAAAGGAAGTCACACTAACTGGATACATCCTAATTATCAAGGAAAAGTAACAGTTTCAGGAAAAGATGGAGGAGATGCTAAAAAATATCAAGAAAAACTAATTATACAGGCAATAAAAGAAACAAAAAAAAGTAATTAATATGAACAAATATAAATATAAAATGGTGATTCAATGGAGTGAAGAAGATAATTGTTTTTTAGTGGGATTTCCTGATTTTGTTGGGCAAAAATGGCGCACTCATGGTGACACTTATACTGAAGCCGTTGTCAACGGAGAAGAAGCATTAGAATCTTTAATTATCGCTTATAAGGCAACGGGGGAAACATTACCAAAACCCACTATTACCGACTTAGTAGAAGTTTAATAAAATATAGTTGTATCTCGCACTATGTTATACAAATTTTGCTCTTATTTAGACGAATTAAACATTAATTTTACCCTTCAATTAACTTAATTTCTTCCTCTGTTAAGTCATATAATTCATAAACTAATAAATCTATTTCTCTCTCTAATTTTGATGTATCATTATTCGGATTTTCTTCCTTTAAATCTAAAATTTGGGTAGCTAAACTAATAATATTCTCTTTTAAAAGACTATCTGATTTTATTGGTAACTCTTTAATTATGCTTGGTTTAATTTCAGCAAATACTTTACCTTTTTGGGGATTTTTAAAAGAATAATAAAAATTTAATAGTTTTGAATTTAAAAGACTCATTAAAAATTTAAGATTAATATTTTCAGAAGTTATAATAAATACAGAATTTTGACAATAAAATTTATTTTTATCATAAGCACATATTATTTTATCGCTTGTTTGTCTCATTAAAATTTTGGGATTATCCATTTTAATTTGACTCGATGGATACATGAGATTATTTCCATACTTAATATATTGAATATTTTGATAATTAATAAAATAACGATGAATGTTACTGCCGACTAATAATGGTTTCCATGATGAATCAATTTTTGTATTTGAATGATAAATTCTCTTGGTAATCATTTCTTGAGTCTGTTTTGGTATTCCATATCCTTTTTGATAAGGTTTTATTCCCCAAATTATTTGGCAGTCTTTTTCAAAAATTTTTCCTTGACATTCTAACTTAGAAATTAATTTAATAGTTTCATTATCTATGCCTATTAATATTCTTGATAAATTATCTTTTTTCCAAATATCTTTATTAATTAATGCTTGACTATTAATTTTACCTTTAATATATTTAGTGGTAAATACTGGTGAATCGTTATTATTTATTAATTGTAAAATTAAACAACAACTTTCTACAGTTGCTTCTTGAAAAACACCATCACCAAAATCAATAATTTCAATTACTTTATTGTTTAAAAGATGATTTCTAAATTTATCTGTATTGTTAATTAATGTCCATGTATTAGGTAAAATTAGAGCAATAAAACCTTGTTTAATTATAATTAATTCACTTAACATATAAAAGTATAAATAAGTGTCTTTTGTTTTTGAAGAAATAATATTTGAATATTTATTACTCAGTAAATTTTTTGCATCATCATTCAATATAATTCCCCATGGAGGATTGCCAATAACCACATCAAAACCGATAAAGTTACCCTCATCATTTAACACCTCTGGAAACTCAAAACGCCATTCAAAACCATGATGATAAATGCGATTATTTTTCTTATCGTCAATCTTCGTTGTTAATAAATTAATCTCTTTTTCTAACTGCTTTTGTTTCTTTTCCTTAGCTTTTTTCTCCTTCGTTGTTTCCTCAAATAAAGAAGTTTGACTTAGTAAACTATCTAACTCTATTTGCAAATTGCGTAACTTTTTATCATCGTCATCATTAGCCGTAATTACTGTGGAAAAACTAGATTTTATTTCTTCAATTTTTTTAGTAGCTTCTTTTTTTTCTTCCTTACTTTTTGGGTTACGATAAATTTTAACGGCTTGTTTAAAGTCAGTAATTTGTTGCTTAATTTTCGGGGATAAAATCAACTCCTGTAAATCAAAACGACTAATTAAACTATTACCACATTTAATATTAATATCGATATTTGGCAAGGTTTCTAATTGTCGCCCTTTTCCCTCCAATTCTGGGGGATAAAATCGCCCTCCTGCTTCCAATTCTGAGGGATAAAATCGCCCCCTTGCCCCCAATTCTGGAGGGGAATTACTATCAATAAAAGTCCCCAAAGTTGGGGATTTAGGGGCGTTAATTTGCCCCCCTGCCTCCAATTCTGGGGGTGAATTACTATTAATAAAAGTCCCCAAAGTTGGGGATTTAGAGGCTAATTTAGAGAATTTATAATAAGCATTTTTTAACAACTCAATCCATAACCGAAGACGACAAATTTTTACAGAATTAATATTAATATCGACACCGAATAAGCAATTTTCAATAATAGTTTGTTTTTCGTGAAATAAGGCTTCTTGGATGCGTTGACTTTCTGAATTTTTGGGATTATAACTAAAGATTTTACCATCTTCATCGGTGACGATTAATTCATCGTTAACAACTTTGATAGTATAATCAATCTTCTTAATTTTTTTGCCCTTTTTATCTACTAAAATATTTAGGTAACTTTTCAAGGCAATAATTTCATTTAATGCTGATACTAAAAAATGCCCTGAGCCCACTGCTGGATCGCAAATTTTGATATTATTAATGATAAGATTAGCCTCTTTTATGTCTTCAATTTTATCTGCTAATTCGTCAATATTCTGACAATTCCACCCTTTGACTTCATTAAATTTATGGATAACAACACGGTGAATCGTCTCCCGACACATATACATGGTAATAAAACCGGGTGTAAAAAATGAGCCATCTTGATAACCGTTAATCTTCTCAAAAATTAACCCTAAAACTGAGGCATTAATCAGGGTTTTATTTTCTTCTTGAATCGCCTCTGAAGTTTCACTACTAAAATCAAAAGCGGATAAAAAATCGAATAAATAATGTAGAGTATTTAACTGTCCTTTTTTCCTTTTTCCTTGATAATCTTTCAATACTGTTTGACTAAATAAAGGTAATTCATAACCTAAATTCAAGCTACCTATAGCAATAGTTTGATTTTCTAATGTTGTTACTTCAAATAAGGAACTATTAAGGTAAGGTACATGATAAAATTTTGCTTCAATATCTGGGTTTCTTTCTTCATTTCTCTTTGCTAATACTTGAAAAAAAAGTAAGTCTAAATCATTATAACTCTTGAGGCGATCGCTATTTAAAAAACTAAAATTTTTATCTTGTTGATTATAGTTAACTAATTGTGCTTCTAATAATTTTAAGAATAAAATACGGTTAATCCAAGTAATAACTAATTCTAAGGCAATATGAAATAATTGTGTTGATTTATCTTCTCCATAATCTCGTAAATTATTAATATTATCTAACTTATTATAAGTGTCTAATTGAGTGATAGTATTTTCTAATAATGAGCCTTGAAAACGTTGATTTTCTGGTAATCTTTGAATTAATTTTTTGCCTTTTTCTTTAACTTCCGTTAAACCGATAATATGTAATAATTCGTTATAAAAACCTTGATCTAAACTGTTACTATCATTAGCAAAGGATAAATTCAGAAGGTGTTGGGGTGATAAAATTTTATAAAGTAAAACTAAGTCTAATTCTTCTTTCTTTTGATAGTTATTGAGATTAAAATAAACAACTTCTTTTTTTAGCTCATTTTCTACTTTAGCGATGAAAACTTGAGCAATTTCTTGATAAAATAAATCTGTTTTTTGGCTGGTTAACTTTTTTTCTCGAAAGTCATTAAATTGTTTTACTAAGGTTTTATCTTGATAAAATAACCTTTCAAATAAACTGGCAGGAAAAATAAACCAATCATAAATATTTGTAACAATTAGTTGTTTTAATTCAAAGTTTTTGTTAACAATTCGCTCTTGTAAATAATAATATAATAACTGTTGTAAAGCCTTAATATTAAATTTATTAAAACTTAACATCTCATTTTTATTACTAGGACTTTTTGTCTCAATAATAATCCCTATTTTACTGTCACTATTCTTACCATGATAAATCGCTAAATCTTTTCTATCTTGAGTATTAATATAGTGGTTATTTTTATAGTAAACATCATTCAAAAATTCTCTTAAATTATTTTTATGATATTCCTCTGATTCATTAATTTTTGCCTCAGTTTGACTTAATAAGTTACTTAATTTTTCTTCAAAAATATTAATATGCGATCGCCATATTTTCAGTTTAAGATAAGCTGGATTTAAAGATTTGAGAATAGTTTGATAAGTCATAAATTATTGATAGAATTGATAAATTATAAATTAATGGAGATATATTTTAAGTTAATTCTTCTTATTATCGTCTGTTTTTTATCTTCCTATAATTTACGAAGATTATTTCTAAAACCATAATTTTAAAATACTTTATAGTTATGGAATTTTTAATTACTAATAATTTGTAAAGTTTCCAAACTTTCATCACTAATACCTGTGATTATGCCTCCTGAATTAATAATTTGTTGAGTATAATCTAAAGCCTCTTGAGTGATAATTTCTCCTGCCATAATTAAAGGAATACCGGGAGGATAAGGGCAAATATTTTCACCACTAATTTGATTAATGGCTAAATGTTGAGAAACAACTTTTTTTTCTGCTAAAAATGCTTGACGTGGAGTTATTCTTAATGGAGAATAGGGCAAAGAAGAAGGATTAATCTTAGTAATATTTTGTTCTTTTTTTCTATATTGTTTAATTTGTTTTAAAGCCGTTATTAACATTTTTATATCTTTAAGATTATTACCAATAGAGAGAATAAAAGTAAGATTTTGAAGAGAAGGTAATTCACAAGTTACGCTAAATTGTTGATGTAAAATCTCGTCAACTTCATAACCAGTTAAACCTAATTTACTAACATTTATAGTTAATCTTGTTATATCTAAATCAGTAAAAGTATTCGTTGGTTTAATAAAGTCTAATATAGATAAATATTCTAACTTTTTGATTTTTTTTCTAGCTATATTTGCCAACTTTAAAGTATGAGTTAATAATTTTTCTCCTGAAATAGCCATTTGTTGCCTTGCACCATCTAAAGATGCTAACAATAAATAATTAGGGCTAGAAGATTGTACTAATGGTAAAGCCAGACTGATACGACTAGGATTAACTAAATTACCTTGAAGATGAATCATGGAAGCCTGAGTCATTGCCCCTAAAACCTTATGAGTAGATTGTATCGCAATATCTGCTCCTGCCTCTAATGCTGACATTGGTAACTGAGAATGAAAGGAAAAATGTCCGCCATGAGCTTCGTCAACGAGCAAAGGAATGCTATGCTTATGAGCATAATTGGCGATTTCTGTCAAATTTGCACAAATACCGTGATAAGTCGGAGAAACTACCATAATGGCTTTAACGTTATCATGAGTTTGTAAAACATCAGCAATTTGAGAAACAGAAATGGTATAACAAAGGTCAAAATCAGAGTTATATTGAGGATTGATAAATATAGGAGTTGCCCCCGACAAAATTAAGCCAAAAATTGCCGATTGATGAATATTTCGGGGTAAAATTATCTTATCTCCTTCTCCACAGGTAGCCAAGATAGAGGCAATAATACCAGAAGTTGACCCATTAGCTAAAAACCATGTTTTTTTTGCCCCAAAAGCCTTCGCCGCTAGATTTTGAGCTTCTTTTATTACTCCCGATGGTGCGAATAAGTTATCTAATTCGGGTAATTCTGGTAAATCAGCACGAAAAATTTTTCTCCCCATAAGTTGCTTTAAAGATTTACTAACACCTTGACCTTTTTTATGACCAGGGGTGTAAAATGGAGCATCTTGTTTTAGGGCTAATTCTTTTAATATGGTTAATAATGGGGTTTTTTCTTGAGGATTATTCATTTAAAAAAGCCATAATAAAATATCTTCAGTAAGTAGATAACGAGTAATGAGTAATGAGTAATGAGTAATGAGTAATGAGTTAAGAAATTAACGTTTTCCATCCTAAAAATAGATTTTACTTTTTATTTTGCAAGAGGTCTAATAAATTAACTTAATTATTTAAAGATTGTAAAGCGTATAAGTCAGGTGCATCTCCGAAGGCAAAACGCCATGAATTGCTTATATTTTTGTTAGAAAAACCAATGAAAATTATTAGTGCCATGATTGCCATGATTGCCGTTGCACCAAACATAAAACGATAGCCTAAGTCTAATAATAAACTACCTAAAACTGGCCCTCCTAAGGCTACTCCCACATCAAAACCACTAACACAAATAGCAAAAACCTTTCCTCTTTCGTTAGAAGTACATCTATCAGCAATTAAAGCTAAAGTAATCGGTACTAACATACCAGCTCCTGTACCTTCTAAAATAGCGGATAATAATAAAATGTTAGCACTTTGGACAAATGTCAATAAAGTCATAGACAATATATAGCAAATAATGCTAATACTGATGAAAATACCTCTACCATGTTTATCTGATGCTTGTCCTGAAATAAATCTGACGACAAAAGAAGCGATCGCCGCCGCAGTATAAAACAAGCCAACGTTAAAATCAAGTTGAATATAACGTAAATAAAGGGGTAAAAATGTAACCAATGTACCGAATAAACAACCGATTAATAATAAAATCAATGTGGGTACAAGGAAAGACGGATTAGAAATTATGTCCTTGAAGTTGCTACGGTTAGCTTTATCTATTTCCGTAGAAATATTATCTTGAGAAGATGAATAAAACTCTCGAATTTGGGTAGCTAAAATTAAAGCTAAAATACCGCAACTCGCTGACACGGTAAACAAAATTTGATAACTGGTATATTCTTGTAAAAATCCACCCACAGCAGGGCCGATGGCCATACCAATGGGTACAGCTAAACTCATATAACCGATTAATTCTCCTCTTTGTTTTGGCGGTGATAAGTCAACCACTAAGGCACTATAACCCGTAGTAAAAGCGGCGATACTGATGCCATGAAAGGCACGAATTACCATTAATTGAGGAATAGAATTTAACCATAAATATCCCATCGGTGCGATAGTTGCGACTAATGTGCCAATAATTATGACAATTTTTCGACTAGGATAATCTGCTAATTTACCGATAAATTTGTGAAAAATACGGATAAAAAAGTTAGTTATTCCTGAATTTAATTTCATCTGTTTAACAAACTTGATTAATCCTTCATCAGCTAATTTTCCTAACCAAACTCGAGATAATAATAAACCGATGGCAAAACACCCCATAATATAACCTACTTGTTTTGCGGTTGCACCAATATCTTGAATATAAGGAGGTAAAGTAGGAAGTAAACAGGTTATACTTGTCCAAAAAAATAAGGCGCATAAAAAAAGAATCAACAAATTAATTAACTTGCTTTTTTCTAAACTTTGAAATATTTTAGGGAGATTCACGTTTAAGGAGTTGTTACAAAACTTTATATTCTATTGTAAATCTAAAAAAATATTTTAAGAAAAATGTAGTAAAAGTATAATTAACTATGTTTAATATTAAGATGTATTGTAGTTTAAAGGAAAAAGATATAATTTTCAACTGATTTAATTTAAGAGAAAATTGTTGTACACTTTAACCATTCTATTTATTTACAATTTATGCACTGGACTGTAGCCGCCCCTTTTTTTGATTTTGATGAGCAAGAATTACAAAATTGTCGATGGCTTGATGATTTTGTGGTAGGAGATCGTCATTCTTTTACTAAAGTACCTTGTAGAGATAATTCCACTAATAAAAGTTGGCATCATCGTCTTTCTCGAAATACTTCCATGTCAGGATGGCTAAAATACTGGCATCAAAGTGGTGAAGCATGGGAAAAAACCACAGGAGGAGTTATTACTGTTTTTCCTCAGTTAGCAACAATGGTAGGCACTAGAAAACGTTTTTCCTCCAAAAATATCCCTTTAATATCTTATTGTTTTAATATCGGTTTTCTTTATTCTGGGGTTAAACAATTACTTGCTAAATCTGCTCTTTATGATGTAGATAAATTTATCGTTCACTCTAGGAAAGAATGTGAAACCGTAAGTTCATGGTTAGGTATACCTCAAAGTAAGTTTGAATTTATTCCTTTACAAAGAGCTGAAATTCCCATTACCGAATCGGAAGATATAGAGAATCCGTTTATATTATCAATGGGATCGGCTAATCGGGATTATCAAACTTTTTTTCGATGCTGTGGAGAAAATCGGTATTAAAACTATTGTTGTAGCTGCTCAACATTCCCTTAAAGGTTTAAGTATTCCCTCCAATGTAGAAATTATGTCTGGCCTTACCTCCACACAATGTCATCGTTTAGTTCAAAAAGCACGGTTAAATGTTATTCCCTTAATGGAGAGTTTTACAGGTGCTGGTCAAGTTACTATTGTGGAAGCTATGATCATGAGTCGTCTTGTTATTGCCACTCGATGTACTGGTTCTGAAGATTATATTACACATGGTGAGGTGAAACAGGCTTATTAGTTAAACCTTATGCTGTAGATGAGCTAATTAATGCCATTAGTGATTTATGGTCAAACGAAACACTAAGAGGTACTTTAAGTAAACAAGCTGGTCAATATGCTAAAGAAAATTTTGCCGATGAAATAGCAGGAAAAAAATTAACTCAGATTCTTGACCAATTTTAAAATTAATAAAAGCTCTTTTTGTCTAAAAATCAAATATTTACTATTAAACTATCCTTTATTTTTTTGTAAATCTTTGACTATTTTATAAATTTCAGGGAGTTTTTTATAAATAGCGGATACTTTTAAATATAGTTTATTATTTACTGCCGGAGAGCCTGAAACGGTTTCTCCTGTTTTAACATCATGATGTATTCCTGATTGTGCGGAGGCGATGGCATTGTCTTCTATTTGTACTTGGTTCGCTACCCCGACTTGTCCTGCTAAAATAACCCGATTACCTAACTTTACACCACCAGCTAACCCTACTTGAGCCGCTAAAGCACAGTTTTCACCAATATCTCCATTATGTCCCACATGAACTAAATTATCTAATTTGGTGTTTTTACCGATGCGAGTTATACCCACAGCAGGGCGATCAATTGTACTGTTACAACCGATTTCTACTCCATCTTCTAAAACGACATAACCTGATTGTGGCATTTTATACCAACCTTCAGGAATCGGCACAAAGCCAAAGCCTTCTCCGCCAATGACTGCACCACTATGAATTACACAATTAGCACCGATTTGACTTCTTTCTTCAATAGTGGCGTTACCATGAATAATAGTGCGATCGCCAATAGTAACATGAGGATAAATAACGACATTGGGAAAGATACAAACATCATTGGCAATGGTAACACCTTTTTCGATAACTACATGAGCACCAATGGAAATATTTTTACCTAATTTAACATCATCAGCAATAACGGCAGTGGGATGAATTTTCGATTCAGGTTGAAAGGGTTGATAGAATAGATTAATGGCTTGGGCAAAAGTAAGACGAGGATAACTAGAAGATAACCAAGCAATTCCTCTTTCGGTGGCTAGTGTTTGTAAGGAGGTATCTAATGGTAGAATAAGAGCAGAAGCAGTAGTAACTGTTACCATTTTCCCAAACTTTTCACCTTCAACGTAGCTTAATGTATTAATCTGTGCTTGATCAATACCCGTGATACTATAAAGATCAGGATTAAGCTCAGGATGAGTACTAAAACTATGACTTTGAGGGGATAATTGACTAATAAGATCACTAAATTTCATATAATTAGATTATGACTATTTCACTACAAAAAGGACAACGAATTTCCTTAGCTAAAGTTGCACCAAGCCTAGTGGCAGGATTTATCGGTTTAGGTTGGGATACTAACGCTACAGATACAGGAGGAGACTTTGATTTAGATGTATCCTTGTTTCTGGTGGGCGCTAACGAAAAATTAGTTTCTGATAAACATTTCATTTTTTACAATAACTTAATTAGTCCAGATCCAGATCAATCTGTCAAACTTTTAGGAGATAATCGCACAGGAGAAGGAGAAGGAGATGACGAAGGTTTAATTGTCGATTTGCGTAAAGTGCCTTCTGATGTAGCTAAAATTATTATCACTGTGACTGTTTATGATGCTGAAACAAGACATCAAAATTTTGGACAAGTTACTAATGCTTATATTCGCCTTGTGGATGTACAAACTAAAGAAGAAGTTTTACGCTATGACTTAACGGAAGATTTTTCTACCGAAACCGCCGTTATTATGGCTGAATTATACAATAAAGATGGTGAATGGCGTATTAATGCTGTAGGCTCAGGATTTGATGGTGGATTACAGTCTCTTCTTGATAAATATAAGTAATTAGTTATCAGGTATCAGGTATAAGGTATCAGGTATAAGGTATCAGGTGTCAGGTTTAATACCCTCAAACTGAGGTGATTAGTCAATCAAAGAATGTAAAATTTTCGCCCCCTAACCCCCAAACTTGGGGGGAATTAAAGGAGGGATTGTCCAAAAATCATTAGACCTCTTGCAAAATAAAAAGTAAAATCTATTTTAGGATGGAAAACGTTAATTTCTTAACTCATTACTCATTACTTATTACTTATTACTCCACTTCTGCAAGAAGTCTATTTAATACTACTTATTTTTTCTCTTAACTGCGCACTAATTACATAATGGAATTTTTCTCACTCGAACAACTCAAAGAATTAGCAAGTATTTACGGTTATTGGGCAGTTTTTGCTGGTATTGCCATCGAAAATACAGGAATACCGATTCCGGGGGAAACCATCACCATTATCGGTGGATTTTTAGCAGGTAGCGGTGAATTAAATTACTGGTTTGTTTTATTAACTGCCATCACGGGTGCAATTACTGGGGATAATTTCGGTTATTGGCTAGGAAGAATTGGCGGTTGGAAGTTTTTACTTAAGCTATCTCGTTTTTTTCGTCTTCCTGATGATGAAGTGGAAAAAGCCAAGATTAAATTTATCGAAAATGCGGCTAAGGCGGTGTTTTTTGGACGTTTTATCACGTTATTAAGGATTTTTGCTGGACCTATTGCTGGAATAGTTGAAATGCCTTATCCTAAGTTCTTATTTTATAATTTTATGGGTGCAACAATTTGGGGCGTTATTGTTGTAACTATTGCTTATTTTGTGGGAAAAGTGGTTTCTTTAGAGCAACTTTTATCATTAATTAGTCAATTTGGTCTTGTGGTTTTATTATTATTCTTAGGTTGGATTTTTATCCCTATCTTACTTAAATCTTCTCAAAAGAAACCTAGTTAAAATAGATTTCTTGAAAAAGTAAATAAAGATAAAGATAAAAAAGTTATTAAATAGATTGATACTTTTGAATTAACTCAATGGATTTCGTGACACTTTCAGGAAAAATAACCACTAAACCATTTTTATTCACTTTCTCTAATCCTTTTTCTGTGGCTTCAGTTTCATCGAGAATTACATCATAACTAGCTTGAGAGTTTTCCGCTAAAATACCTTTAACGATTAATTCTGCTACACTACCTCGATCTCTACCTCGATTATCTTGATCTTCTTTAATGATAATATGATCAAAAATTCCTGCTGCAATTTTTCCTAATAGCATCAAATCTTCGTCTCTTCTGTCACCTGGGCCACCAATTACCCCTAGGCGATCGCCACTCCAGTTTTTGACGAATTCTCCTACAGCTTGATAACCAGCAGGATTATGAGCGTAATCGATGAGTACAGAAAAATCTTTCATGTCAAAAAGGTTCATTCTGCCGGGGGTTTGATTTGCACCGGGGTTAAATGTACGAACTCCTTGACGAATTAGCTCTATATCTGTACCATGAACAAAAGCAGCTAAACAAGCAGCTAAAGCATTAGCAATCATAAAAGGGGCCATTGCTTTCATGGTGATGGGGATATTTTCTGCTTTTTCGATTCTTAAAGTCCATTCCCCTTCAAAAATAGAGAGATAACCATTTTCATAAATAGCAGCCATACCGTTACGGCGTAAATGATCAACAATGAGAGGATTATCTTTACTCATAGAAAAATAAGCAACTTTTCCCTTGACATTTTGAGCCATTTGTGCTACCAAAGGATCATCCGCATTTAAGACGGCATAACCATCAGCATTAACGGATTCAGCAATTACCCCTTTTACTTTTGCCATCTGCTCGATAGAATTAATATCTCCCAAGCCTAAGTGATCTGCCGCGACATTAAGAACTACCCCAATATCACAACTTTCAAAAGCTAAACCAGAGCGTAAAATACCACCTCTAGCACACTCTAAAACCGCTACTTCAACGGTGGGATCTCTTAAAATAACTCCAGCACTTAAAGGCCCTGTATTATCGCCTTTTTCTACCATATAATCCCCTAAATAAATACCATCAGTACTGGTATAACCGACGACTTTTCCTGTCTGACGATAAATATGGGCTAATAAACGAGTAGTGGTAGTTTTACCATTAGTACCTGTTACCGCTAAAATAGGGATGCGACTAGGTTTATTATTAGGAAAAAGCATATCTAACACTGGTGCAGCAACATTGCGAGGTAGCCCTTCACTGGGGGAAACGTGCATTCTAAAACCGGGGGCTGCATTTACTTCCACAATCACTCCATCAGCCTCTTTTAATGGTTTACTAATATCTGGAGTGACAACATCAATTCCAGCAATATCTAAACCAATAATTTTGGCAACTCTTTCGGCTATCCAAATATTCTGTGGATGTATTTCATCGGTGCGATCAATAGCAATACCCCCTGTACTTAAATTAGCAGTGGCTTTTAAATACGCAATTTCTCCTTTTTTGAGTATGGTATCCATTTCATAGCCTTGTCTTTTGAGTACTCCTAAAGAGGTCTTATCGACACTAATCTTCGTCAATATGTTATCATGACCATCGCCACGATTTGGATCTTGATTGGTTTGTTCGATTAAGTCTTCAATGGTGGAATATCCATCACCGATAACACGAGCGGGTATGCGTTCTGATACGGCAACTAATTTGCCATTGATAACGAGAATACGATGATCATGCCCCTTATAATATCTTTCGACAATGACGGATCTCGTTTTTGAAGCTGCACTAGCTAAATCATAAGCCTCTTCTGCTTCGTGCTGACTATTTATGTCAATAGTAATACCTCTACCATGATTTCCGTCTAAGGGTTTAAGAACAATAGGATAACCACCTACTTCGGCAATGGCATCGGCTAATTCATCGAGATAGTAGATAACTGTGCCTCTGGGTACTGGTATTCCTGCTTCGGCGAGGATTGTTTTAGTACCTTCTTTATCACAGGCTAATTCTACTCCTAAAATACTGGTTTTATTACTCAGAGTGGCTTGAATCCTCTGTTGATTTACGCCGTAGCCTAGCTGTACCATAGCTCTAGCACTCAGTAACATCCAAGGTATTTTTTTTGCTTCCGCTTCTTTGATAATGGTTTCAGTAGAAGGCCCTAAAGCGGAGTTTGCTCGTAAATCTCTTAAATCTGCTAAATCCTGAGCTAATTCTTCGGGAGAGTAACTACCATTGACAATAATTGAGTTACATAATCTAACGGCGGCTCTACCTGCATATCTTCCTGCTTCTTCGTAGATATACTCAAAAACTACGTTATAAACTCCTTCCGTGGCTGTTTCTCTGGTACGTCCAAAACCCACGGGCATTCCTGCTAGTTCTTGTAATTCAAGGGCGATATGTTCAATAATATGCCCCATATATGTGCCTTCTTGTACTCTCTCCAAAAATCCACCACGATGATCTCTGGAGCAAAAATGTTCTACAAGAGAAGGTAATATTTTCACTAATCCTTCATAAAATCCTGTGATCAGATTAGATGGTTTTTCAGCTACGTCTTCTAAGTCAAGACGCATTTGTATTAATTTTTGTCTTTTTATACTCCAATAATTTGGACCACGGAGGGTTTGTGTTTTGAGGATTTTCATGGTTTTTTGATGTTAGACGGTACAAAAGTAATAGATAGAGGCATTTTTAGTGTCTCGTTTTTAATCTTAATTTAACTGTTCAAGATGAACATTCTTTGATCTTTATCATCATTAACGCTTTTGATGATTATGCTTTTATAGAATACTCTATTTGTCACTTATTCTACTTTTCCTGCTATGGGTTGATGAGTCTTCCGATTGTAGCGATCGCCATGACCAAGAATATGAAGTCTTAAGTTATGTAAAGCTAAGGGATCTTGTGCTTCAACTTTTCCCTGATTTGTATAACTCATGGCTTGTCCATCAACAATAGTCACTGTACCTTTACCGATTACTTCTATATACTCATCTCGTTGGAATACTGCGCAAGTATCTTCATCAATACCAATACCTAATCTTTCAGGATGGTTAGATAAAGCACTTAATAATCTTGCCATGCGGTTACGATTATGAAAATGTTGATCAACGATCACTTCAGGTAAAATACCTAATCCCATAGCCATATCCACTAAAGCACGATTAGGAGATTCGCCACTACTACCACCTGCGATCATGTGATGTCCCATCACCGCCGCACCAGCACTCGTGCCACCTAAAGATATTTCCCCTAATTTCACTCGTTGACGAATTCTCTCCATTAGAGGTGTATCTGCTAATAAACCACATAAACGTAGTTGATCTCCCCCTGTCATGAAAATACCCGTACATTTTTCCACAAATTCTTGAAAACCTTGATCTTCTCCTTGACTACGATCTCTTACATCTAGTACTTTTAATTCTTTAGCCCCCATTTCTCCAAAAATACTTACATAGCGATCGCCAATAATAGTCGGTTCTCTTGAAGCGGAGGGAACTATACCAATAATAGCATCTGTACCTCCAGCACAATGCCAAAAACTATGCAAAATTTCTTTGCCATGGACTTTATCTTCTGCCCCTCCTATAACTAGGACTGAACTTCTTTGATGTTGCTTCATGTTTTTTTAATTAATTCCCTGCTTAGACTAATTTTAAATATATTTTAATATTCCTCAGATACAAAAAAGCCTGTTAACTTATCTATTTTTTACATAAAATAATACAGTTTTGGCAATTTGCTTCCTGTGATTCAGGTTATCATAATCATAGTCACTCAACACACAACCATTAAGACTGTTTATAAAATAAAGGGTAATGAATGACAAAATCAGATAATGAAATTAAGAAGTGAATTAACTATCAACAGTTGATTACGATAAATAAACGACTATGGATTATAATCAATAAACACAGAGCGATACTGTAACATTTTTAACCATTACAGTCAAGAATTACCGTGCAGATTGATGTTATTACTCTTTTTCCTAGCTTTTTTCAATCTCCCTTAGAATGTAGTTTATTAGGGAAAGCATTAGCCAAAGGTATTGCTAAGGTTAACTTAATCAACCCTAGAGACTTTACCACCGATAAACATCATCAAGTGGATGATATACCCTATGGCGGTGGCGTAGGTATGGTATTAAAACCTGAACCGATTTTTGCGGCGGTAGAATCATTACCTATTTTAGAACCAAGAGAAGTTATTTTATTGACACCTCAAGGAGAAACATTAAATCAAGATTTATTCAAAGATTTTGCCCATAATTATCAGCAATTAGTCTTGATTTGCGGACATTACGAGGGTATAGATGAAAGAGTACAAAATTTAGTTACTAGGGAAGTATCTTTAGGTGATTTTGTTTTAACCTGCGGTGAAATTCCGGCTTTAACCCTTATTAACGGCGTAGTAAGATTGTTACCCGGTACTGTTGGGAAGGTTGAATCCCTTTATGCTGATAGTTTTGAAGATGGTTTATTAGATTATCCTCATTATACTCGCCCCCCCATTTTTCGAGAGTGGGAAGTTCCTCCTGTATTACGTTCAGGTAATCATCAAAAAATTGCTCAATGGCGTTATCACCAACAACTACAAGCCACTGAAAAAAAACGCCCTGATTTGATGGAGAAATATAATGAAAAAAAGGAGATAGGAGATAGGAGATAGGCGTAATTCATAATTCTTCAAAGATAGGAGGATTTTTAATTATTACTCTACAAGTACGCCAATCAGGAAGAACTTTTGCCCCCATTTTTTCATAAAAATCAATAGCAGATTTATTCCAGTCTAAAACACTCCATTCAACTCTGCCAAAGTTTCTTTTTTTTGCTAAATCTATCAAGAAATTTAATAAAGTTTTGCCGATACCTTGACGACGATATTCAGGTAAAACAAATAAATCTTCTAAGTAAATTCCGGGTTTCGTTAAAAAAGTGGAATAATTAGTAAAAAATAAAGCAAAACCTACCGATTTATGATCTAATTCTGCAATAATTGCTTCCGCATAAACAGGATTACCGAATAAATGTTTTTCTAAATTTTCGATATTTCCGATTACTTCATGGGACAATTTTTCATAATCAGCTAAAGCCTTAATTAAGCTAAATAAAGTTTCTATGTCTTTTAAGGTAGCTAAACGAATATTAAGATTATTTTTATCCATAAATGTCAATATTTAATAAATGTTAAAATTCTATTCCTGCTTGTGCCTTAATTCCTTGCTCTTTAAAAGGATGTTTGATTAACTTCATTTCTGTAACTAAATCTGCCATTTCAATTAACTCAGGTTTTGCTCCTCTGCCTGTTAAAATTACATGACTATCATTAGATTTTTGTGCTAAGGTTTCTAACACTTCATTTAAGTTTAAATAATCTAATTTTAAAGCAATATTAATCTCATCTAATAACACTAATTTATAATCAGGATTAAGGATAAAATCTTTTGCTTTTTCCCATGCTTTATTTGCCATTAAAATATCTTTTTCTCTGTCTTGAGTTTCCCAAGTAAAACCTTCTCCCATAGCATAAAATTCTAATTGATGAGACCATTTTTCTAATATTCCTTTTTCTGCTGGTTGCCATGCACCTTTAATAAATTGTACGATGGCTACTTTGTAACCGTGACCTAACGAACGAATTACCATACCTAAAGCTGCGGTGGTTTTACCCTTACCGTTGCCAGTATGCACGACTATTAAGCCTTTTTCGTCTTTCATATTAGCTAAACGTTGGTCTTGAATTTCCTTACGGCGTTGCATTTTTTGCTTATATTCGCTGTCAGTTAATTGAATATTCATGTATTTTAGATACTGTTGTTTTATCTTATTATTTTAACGATATAAATAAAACCTGAGTTAACTATAAAATTTCGATGGTATGAAGGGCAAAGAGTATTAAGTTTTAAAATACACAAAAAAGTAGATAATATTACTAAATGATTTGTGGACAATCTTCCCTTTAATTCTCCTCCAGTTTGGAAGTTAGGAGAGGGAAATTTTTACATTTTTTGATTGACTAATCACCTGAAACCTGAAACCTTCCTAAATCGAACTGAGATAAATAAAATAGAATAAACAGATAAACTCAAAATAATAATCATAATGTCTAAAACTCCTAAAGAAGTCTTAAAAATGATTAAGGATCATAATATCAAAATTATTGACTTGAAATTTATCGATATGCCGGGTACTTGGCAACATTGTTCTTTCTATTATGATCAAATAGACGAGAATTGTTTTACCGAAGGAGTAGCTTTTGATGGTTCGAGTATTCGTGGTTGGAAAGCCATCAATGACTCTGATATGTCTATGGTAGCTGATCCTAACACGGCATGGATCGATCCTTTTTATAGCGAACCAACTTTAAGTATGATTTGTCGTATTAAAGAACCTCGTACGGGAGAATGGTATTCCAGAGATCCTCGTAGTATTGCGGCTAAAGCGTTAGAATATTTAGCTTCTACGGGTATTGGTGATACGGCTTATTTTGGACCTGAAGCGGAATTTTTCATTTTTGATGATGTGAGATTTGATCAAACGGAAAATAAAGGTTATTATTACGTTGATAGTATTGAAGGACGTTGGAATTCTGGACGAGTGGAAGAAGGCGGTAATTTAGGTTATAAACCGGGTTATAAACAAGGATATTTTCCTGTAGCTCCAACTGATACAATGCAAGATATTCGTACAGAAATGCTTTTAACTATGGCTTCGTGCGGTGTACCTATTGAAAAACATCATCATGAAGTAGCTACGGGAGGACAAAATGAGTTAGGCATTAAGTTTGCTACTTTGGTGGAGGCAGCTGACTATTTAATGACTTATAAGTATGTGGTGAAAAATGTTGCCAAAAAATATGGTAAAACCGCTACTTTTATGCCTAAGCCTTTATTTAATGATAACGGTTCAGGAATGCACACTCATCAATCTATTTGGCATAACGGCGTACCTTTATTTGCTGGTGACAAATATGCTGGTTTAAGTACAATGGCTTTACACTACATTGGTGGTATTATCAAACACGCTCCTGCCCTTTTGGCTTTAACTAATCCTACTACTAATTCTTATAAGCGTTTAGTTCCAGGGTTTGAAGCTCCTGTAAACTTAGCATATTCTCAAGGTAATCGATCTGCTTCTATTCGTATTCCTTTATCGGGGGATAATCCGAAAGCCAAGCGTTTAGAATTTCGTTGCCCTGATGCTACAAGTAACCCTTATTTAGCTTTTGCTGCCATGTTATGTGCAGGAATTGATGGTATTAAGAATGAAATCGATCCGGGTGAACCTTTAGACGTGGATATTTATGATCTTTCTCCTGAAGAATTGAGCAAAATTCCTTCTACTCCTCCCTCATTAGAAGCGGCTTTAGAAGCCTTAGAAAAAGATCATGATTTCTTAACCGATTGTGGTGTCTTTACTACGGATTTTATCGAAAATTGGATCGAGTATAAGCTAGGCAATGAAGTTAATCCCATGCGTCTTCGCCCTCATCCTTATGAGTTTTCTTTATACTATGATGCCTAATTAGGGTTTGCTATTAGGAATAAAAAAGCTATAGGAATCAAAGGTTTAGACAGAATATAACAGAGAAAATCCCTGCTTCCTCCCTATTTTTCTGAGAAGCTAATACCTGATGCCTGAAACCTGATACCTGCCCTCATTACTCATACTTTTTCATCACACCTAATTAGAGATTAATTTTCGTTTCTGTAACTAGAGTAACGTTAATCCAAACCCCTTTATCATCATATTGTCGAATTAAACGTAATCTTTTGTAAGGTTCGACTAACCATGAACATTCAAGGAAAAAAGATTGTCTATTTTCTATTTTTAATGGTGTGGTAGAAGATGCACCATCGGGTAATAATATTAGTCTATTTCCTGAAAAAGTAATGGTATTATGGTCAATTTTTCCCTCAGAAGTAAAGTTTAATTCGGGGGTTTTTAAGGTTTGAATTAAATTATCTCCTTCTATTTTTATGGTTAAATTAGTGTTATAATTTCTTGGTTCTCGCCAATCAGGATACAAGGTTATAGCTTCTCCTTGCCACTGTCCTTCTAATTGTTGTACGGTAAGTGGCGATCGCTCTACACCAGAACCATTAGCCCGAAATTCACGAATTAAGGTAACTTGTTCTAAATTACTTTCTTTGTTAAATAACTGTACCATGCGTAAACGTCGGTCATCCACAAAAAAGCCAAATTCTGCTCCAAACACAGAAAAAGGGCTAAACTGTTGAGAGCCTTTAGCAAAATGTCCTTCTTCAAAGAGGAAAATATTACGATTGAGATAGGTTAATTCATTAACATGAGGAGGCTCGTTACTATCAAGACGATTAACAGTTAATTTAATGGTTTTATTGTCGTTTAAACCTTCTAAATTGACCAATGTGGGAGTATTTTTGATTAAAGTACCATGGGAAGAAAATTGTGTAAATGATCCCTGCCAAACCCCGACATTTTTGAGTAATCGTAGCCACTGAGAAGAAGACATAAAAATTAACAATTAAGAATTAATATAACAGTATATCTATCTATGGGATAATTAAGTATTAATTTTTTATTAATCTTTCTATTTATTAACAATTAGACCTAAAATTATGATTAATTTAAGTGAATTAAGTTCCGAAGATTTAGCACAAGAAGTTGCAAAAGTCAAGTATTGGCATCATTATTTTAATTTTGGTTCAGATGTCATTACAAAACAAGGAAAAGAGGGAAAATTTTGTAATAAATTTCAACGGTGGATTTTAGGAGGTATTCCTGAAGATTTAACTAATAAGAGTGTTTTAGACGTTGGTGCATGGGATGGATTTTATTCATTTTCAGCAGAAAAAAGAGGAGCAAAAAGAGTTTTAGCCACAGATTCTTTTATCTGGCAACAACAGGAATTATACGGTTTAGATCATAATTTTTGGCGTGATTTTGGTGCAGGAAAACAAGGTTTTGAATTAGCAAGAAAAATTTTAAATTCTCAAGTTGAAGACTATAATATTGATGTTTTAGACTTAAATTCTGATGAAATTGGTACTTTTGATGTGGTGTTTTTTTTAGGAGTTTTATATCATATGAAATATCCTTTATATGCCTTAGAAAAAGTAAGAAGTGTCACAAAAGAATTGCTAGTTTTAGAAACTCATATTAGTTTATTTTTTAGTCTATTTCCACAACCTTTAATGCGGTTTTATCCTAGTAATGAATTAAGCAAAGATGTTACAAACTGGACAGGCCCAAATATTGCTTTAGTCAAATCATGGTTGTTAACGGCAGGTTTCAAAAAAGCTGAATTGGTAAAATGGCGTAAAGATAGAGCAATTTTTCACGCATGGGTGTAAATAGTAACACTATAAGTTATAGATTGTATGGAGACAATTAATGTTTTCTTTTAATTTTTGTTAGACTACTTGCATAAAATGATCCTTTGACACTGATAAATAGATAGTAATATCAATTTTGAGGTGTATTTTTTTGTCAGGAAACTTATTAAAGCTAAAAACATGGATATTCAAGAATTTAAAATATTATTAAAACTGTTAGATAAAACAGATTATCGAGGAAAAATTGGAGAGATAAAACCTAATGATAAAACGAAAGTTAGTGTTGTTAGAAATTTATGTGAGCAATTATTTAATCGTGGTTATATTGACGTTGAAGAAAAGATTTTACAAATAAAAATTAATAGTAATGGTAAAAAACTTTTAAAAAATAAAGCCTTTTTAGATAAACAGAATAACTTAGAATTAATTATTTTAAACTCTTGTCTTAAAACCAGTATCAAACCTAGTGATATTAAGTTAAATCCTGCTTCTAAACGAGATCAATTAATTGCTGATTTAGTAAAAAAAGAATTAATCGAAATTAAAGAAAAACAAATTATTTTTATAAGTTTAACAAGTAATGGAAAATTATTTTTAGCTCAAGAGTTTTTATGTAAAGGTTTAGGTAATATTAATTTGTCAAAAAAGTTATTAAACAATTATTTGACTTTTATTAGACATTGTTATACTAATAAAAATATCCTATTATTTAAAAGTGATAAATTTTTAGAAAGCCCTGATATTATCATATCTGAATCAGAAGAAATTAAAGAGAAAAATAAGCCATCAATAGAGGAAGTTTTAGAAACTATTATACAATTAGATTTAGAGTTTAATACTGATAATTATTTACCTATATTTTATGTAAGAAATAAATATCAATCAATTTTAAATAGGCAAGAATTAGATACTATTTTATATAGTTTACAAAAACAAAATAAGTTATCTATGAGTCGTTTAGTTGATGGCTCACAATATAACTCAGAAGAGTATAATGCTGGTATTCCTCAAAAAATAGGAGGACCAATATTTTATTTAATTGTCAAATAATCACCCTAATATTTATTAATTAATCGATATAAAATTATGTCAACTTTAGAAACATTTTTCAGAGATTTACTAGAAAAAAAAGAAGTTATTATTAATCCTTTTGATGATATAACTTTTGGAAACTTTTGGTATGAAAAACCAGTAACAGAAGATGTAAACTCTATTCATCAAGATGCTATTATTCAAACAGAAAAACAACTAAAATTACTTAAAAAAGATGTTTTACATTTAACTAAAACTTTATTATTAATTGGTGACGCTGGATGTGGTAAAAGTAATTTATTAGGGCGTTTAAAAAAGCAATTAAATGATGAGGCTTTTTTTGTTTATATTCAACCAATTGAAGATTATAATTATTTTTGGCGAC
This sequence comes from Geminocystis sp., assembly GCF_041753295.1. NCBI lineage: Bacteria > Bacillati > Cyanobacteriota > Cyanophyceae > Chroococcales > Geminocystaceae > Geminocystis > Geminocystis sp. Next base: position 10,483 of record NZ_JBGSUU010000104.1, on the reverse strand, counting down.
ATACTTTACAATATACCATCGCCAGTTTAATGCAAATTCCTGAAGGAGAAACCAACTCTCAATTAAGATTATGGTTAAAAGGTTTACCAGTATTTGAAAATCAGAATTTATGGCAGAAAATATTAGGAGAAAAAAAGGCATTTATTAGCCATTTAAAGAAAAGTTATCCTGCTGGTATTTTTGAGAATAAAAAGTTTTTTGGTATTTTATATGAGTTAGCTACAGATAATTATGATTTAGCTTGTGAGTGGTTAGCTGGGGAAGATTTAGACGAAGAAGATTTAGGTATTTTAGGAGTTAATAAATCCATTGATAGTGAAAAATTTGCTAGGGGAATTTTAAATAATTTTGGCAGAATCGCTGATGCTACTAAACCTATTATCCTTTGTTTTGATCAAATTGAAAGGGCTTTTTCTAGTGTTTTTAACTTTAACACCACTTTTCATAATGAGCGTTTAGTCAATTTTTTGATTATTATTAGTGCAGTAAGAGACAATTGGCAAACTTTCAAAAAAACGATGATTCAATCTGAATTAGCAAGGATTAATCAGACAATTACTTTGGAAGATATTACTATAGAAGAAGGTGAAAAATTATGGATAAATAGACTTAAACCTCTTCACCTTCAATGTAATTTAAAACTAGATTCAGACATTGCACCTCTTCATAAACAAATATTAATCGATAATGCACCGGGCGATCGCATAAATCTTCGAGAGGCTTTAAATTTAGGAGGAGGAGAATTTCAAAAATATATAGAAAATCTTAGTAAAAAAAAAGTTGATACAACAGAAAAAGATAGAGACAAAGTAAAACCTATTAAACCTAAATTTTTAGATATATGGAAGAAAACATTTACAGAAAATCAGGAAAGAATTAAAAGTTTAATTCAATTTAGTGATGAAGAATATATCGAAATGCTTAAATATTGTTTGAGTTGTTTAAGTGTTGAAAACATCAATTCTAAATTTTTATCAGGAGTAACTAATACTAAAAGTTTTACCTATGAATGTCCAAATTTAAAAGAAAAAATAGGAATTATTTGGAGTAATAATAGAAATGGAAAATCTTTTTGCACTTTAATGGAAGTGTCAGAATTTGCCATTAAGAATAATCTTTGTAAAAAATTGATTTTTATTAGAAGTGCAGGAGTGGGTAAAAAAGGTACAAAAGCCTTTGATTTATATAATGATTTGTTTAAACCTCTATCTGATAAATATAAACATTATAAACCAACAATTGAAGATTTACAGTACTTAAAAACTTATCATAAATTGGCTAAAGATGCTTTAGCTGGAGAATTAATTATAGAGTTTAAAACTGTTACTTTACCTAAATTAAATCAATTAATGAGAGATTATCAAATATTGAATAATTGTAATTTATTTGTGAATTTTAAAATAGTCAAATTTGCTCCAGATTTAGGTATTTTAAAACAAACTATTGTTAGTATTATCAAAGATAAGTCTATTATGAAAATTCAAGATTTATATTTAGAAGTTAACAATATTTTGACTAACTATTTTATCCCTAAATATTATTGTAACTCCGCTATTTATAGTTTGTGTAAAACGACATCATTTATTAAAATAAAAAATCCTAAAGATGCCCCTGATAATTATATATTAGAGTATAAAATATAATCATTAAACAAAAAATCATCACTTAAAATTAATTAGATATTTTTTGACGACATTCTTCCGCCTGTGGAAGATATCCGCCTTTTTCATAATATTTAACTGCCGTTTCAAAGTCATTCATTTTGATACATACTAAAGCGGCTTTTTCCCACTTTTCGAGATATTGCCAAAGTTGCGCCGCTTCTTCCCATTTTTCTTGATATTCACAAATAGTAGCTAATTTTTCCCAATTGGCAGTTTTTCGCCAACATTCTTCTGCTTTCTCCCAATCTTGACATTTTTCATAACAAATAGCGGCTTTGTCAATTTCATTATTTAATAACCATGCTTTACCAGCATCTTCCCATTTTTCTTGATATTCACAAACCATCGCTAATTTTTCCCATTTCCATAATTTTCGCCAACATTCCTCCGCATTACTCCATTTTTCTGCTTTTTCATAACAAATAGCAGCTTTTTCTGTTTGATTAACTCTTAAATAAGAAGATGCAGCTAACTCCCATGCTTGTAGTTGTTCACACACATGAGAAAATTTTTCCCAATTCTGGGATTTTTCCCAATATTTAGCAGCTTTTTCCCAATCTTGACAGTTTTCATAACAAAGAGCTGCTTTTTCTAATTGATTTGCCTGTAACCAATCATAAGCCGCTTTTTGCCATGTTCCCTGTTGTTTACAAGCATTCTCCACTTTTTCCCAGTTTTTTAACTTTTGCCAACAATCTTCAGCTAATCGCCAATGTTTTCCTTCTTCATAACATAAGGCTGCTTTCTCAATGTCACCGTAATTATGCCAACAATTACCAGCTTTTTCCCATAGTGTTAATTTTTCCCATATTTGAGCGGCTTCTTGCCATTTTTCTTGTTTTTCTAAGGTTTTAGCGAGAAAATCACTTTTTTGTAACTCACGCCAACATTTTTCGGCTAAATGCCAACATTCTCCTTCTTCATAACAAAAAGCGGCTTTTTCTGTTTCACCAATTTTTTCCCAAGCTAATCCAGCCTTATGCCATTCTCCTAAATTTTCCCAACTTTCAGCGGCTTCTTGCCATTTTCCTTGTTTTTCACAAGCTAAGATAATCCTAGCCCAATTTTTCGCCTCTAGCCAACATTTTTCAGCTTTTTCCCACTCTTGACATTGTTCGTAACACAAGGCTTCTAATTCATTGGGATTGGTTTTACTCCATGCGCAAGCAGCAGATTGCCATTTATTTTGTTGTTGTAATGAAATAGCGACAAAACCCCAATAACCCAACTCTAACCATAATTTTTCTGCCTGATGCCATTGATTTGCTTTTTGATAACATAAAGCAGCCTTCTCAATTTCAGCTATTTTTAGCCATGTTTGAGCCGCTAAATCCCAATTTTCCTCAGATTCATAAGATAACGCCAATTCTTGCCAATTACCTAACTCTTCCCAGCATTTTTGTGCAGAAGCCCATTTTTCTGCTTTTTGCCAACACAAAGCTGCTTTTTCCACATCTCCTTGTTTTTGCCAACAATTACCAGCTTTTTCCCACTGTTGCGACTCTTCCCAAATTAAAGCCACTTTATCCCATTTTTCTAATTTTGTCCACATTTTAATAGCGGCAGAAATTTGTTGATGTTGGCGATAATATTTATCTGCTAATTCATAATATTTATCTCTTTGTAAAACTAAGTTTTTTTCTCCACATTCATCTCCAGCTAACTCCCATTGATTATCTCTTTCTAAACATCTTAATTTACCTTCAAAATCTTTAGCTTTTTCATAACAAAATTTAGCTAATTTATAATCATTTTCCCTTTCAAAATAAAGTCCTTTTTTTTGCCATTCTTCAGAATCTATTACTGCCCATTTTGCTAACCAAAGTTTTTTATCTACTTCATTCCAACAATTAATTGCTTCATCAAAAATACCTAATTTATTCCAAATATCTCCTGCTTTACCCCAATTTCCTTGCTCTTCTTCTAATAAAGCCTCAACTTTGGCCGCACCAATTATGTTATCATAACGATGATATATTTGACTAGCTATTTGATAAGATTTATCGCTACCTTTGTGAAGATAATTTTCCGTAATTAATGAGATTTCTGCTTCTAAATATTTATTCTCAAATAATGATTCTAATTCCGTTTCATATCCCCACTCAATTAAATTACTTATATTAGGTAAACTCCAAATTTCATCAATATTTTGATCATAAAAAAATAACTTTTTCTTCGCTAAATTAGTACAGGAATAAAGGTAATTATACTTTAGTTTATCAGAAGATTCATCATCAAGAGAATTATGTTCTTTTAACATAGAAATTTTTGTAAACATTTTCCAGATTAAAACTTCTTCAAATTCTAAATCATTAATATTATCAAAATGTAAAATTCTTTCGCTATCTTCAGGAAACATTGCTGTCAATTTATTTCTTTCTTCTTCATCAAAAACTACTATGGCACTATTAATACTAATATTAGATTTTGATGGTAAAAAATTTGTGCTAATATCTGCAATAACTAAAATTTTATATTGGGATTTTATCCAAGAATAATGATGAATATTTTTCCCTGACAAATTAGCAACAATAACGCCCAAATTAGTGATATTATCAGTATAATTAAAATTATAATTTAATTCTGTCTGTTCGATTAATTCTCTAATAATTCTCCATGCTGGTAATTTATGATAAGATTCAACTAAAATCTTCTTAACTCTATTCCAAGTAATATTATTTTGATTAAAACTGATTTGATTATTTCCGACTAAAAATATTTGAGGAAGATAATTTTCTTCTTGATTAATTTTTAATAATTTAAGAGAAAATTGTATTTGTAATTCTGTAAATTTATCAATTCCATCAATATAAATAGACTCATATTCTCCTTGATAATTATCAGGTAACTTATTTAAAAGATACCGAGTTAAATCTAAATCATCCCAGTAATTTTGTAGTTTTAGCCATTCTTGATACTGAGTTGCTAAATTATAAATTGATTCAAAATCAGTATTTTTAGGTAAAAAACTTTGATTTTTTATAGCTAAATATTCTGGTAAAGAGATTAATCCACTATTACTTTTAATTGCTTTTATTGAGCCTTTAATAATATATCTAATTTCTTGCCATAAATCTTCAGCTTTTACTATAAATATTTTTTTGATTTTGAAAAATTGCTCAGTAAATTTATGTAAAGTTATTTGTCTTTGTGCTAAAAATTTTTGCGTGAAGATAAGAGGATATTTTTCAATAATAGTTTGAATTAATAACAAATAGTGATAAAAATTAATATTATCATGTAAAGTTATACTATTACTAATTTTTTTAGCATCTTTTGCTAAGAATTTATTTTCCGCAAGATAGAGTATTTTTTCTTGACAATTTTCCCTTAAGATATTACCTTTTTTTATAGCTGAATAAATAGCAGTTTTAGTTTTTCCCGTGCCATAGTTACCAATTATAAATTTTGGTAAAAGATTTTCATCATTAATTATTTTATATTGTTGATTAGATAATAATATAGAATTATTCAAAGAATCTTCTAAAGGAAAATAACACCAAAAATCATCATCATTTAAACTTAAATCTTGTGGTTTAAATAGATATTCATTACTAAATAAACTATTAATTTCTATTAGGTTAATTTCTTTAACAATATTTATATTTTCAAAAATAAATTTTTGATTATTCTCCATTTTTAAATGATAATCTTTAATATCTTTTGAATTAACTAAATCTATTATTTTGATAATTAATTCTTGTCTTTCTGATTTTAATAAAACTGTTAATATTTTTAAGTCTTCGCTATCGGTAAAATTTATAATTATTACTGAATCATGTTTATATATCGTAGAAATTTTTTCCTGAGATTCTGAGGATAGAATTATTGAATAAAGATTATTAAGAAAATTATTTTGACATAAAGAAGATAAAGAATTTAATTTTACCCAAACACGGTTAGAAAAACTTATTATGGAATCTGTAGAGTTCATAATTTGGTAAAAGTATATTTTTAAAATATCAAAGAGGATTATCTTTCTAGTATAAATTAAGTAACGACAAGGTTAACAGAAAAAAAGTATTTTTTACAAAATCTCTAAAACATCTCCTATTTTCAGAGTACTAATTTTGATGATTTCAGATATGATCAAAGTACCATACATTAGATAAATAGTTTATCAGCTTTTATTGATTATTTTTCTCCTCCATAGTAATCTTTTCCTTAATTAATGATAAAATTTCTTTAAATTATATTCCTGATAATTTACTATTTTATTCTCTTAACTATCAATAATAATATAATACAATTAAACCTTCTTTTATGGCTAATAAAACCAAAATATCTGTCATCATTCCCGATTTATCATCTCAAGGTAACACTAGAGGTTACATTGTCGCTCAAGGTTTACAAAAACTGGGTTATCAGGTAAATATTTTCGGTTTTTTGTATGGAGAACAGATATACCCTGAACCTCCTTATTCATTACCTATTACTTACTTTCACGGTGTGAATTTACCTAGTTTTATAACAACAGCTTTAAATTTTATGACAGAAATTGATGGAGATATATTATATATAATTAAACCTCAATTAAGTAGTTTTGCTATGGGATTAGTTAAAGCATGGCGCAGTAAAAAACCAATAATTTTAGATATTGATGATTGGGAAATGGCAAATTTTGGCGGAGATAATTGGCAATATCAAGGAAATTTAATTAGCGATATTTTTAGTAACCATAGTGAGTTAAAAAAACCGCAAAATCCTTTATATATTAAATGGTTAGAAAAACTCATAGATAAAGTAAACGGTATCACCCTTAGCAGTAAATTTTTAGAATATCGTTATGGTGGAACTTATCTTCCTAATGTCAAAGATACAGATTTATTTAATCCTAGTAATTTTGATCCTATCGCTATTAGGGCAAAATACGACTTATCAGATTATAAACTATTAATGTTTACGGGTACACCAAAACCAGATCAAGGATTAGAAGATATACTTACCGCCTTAGATACTTTAAATCAACAAGACATAAAATTGGTATTAGTAGGAGGAAATCAAAATCAATCTGCTTATATTCATACTTTAACGGATAAATGGGGACGTTGGATCATCAAAATTCCACCTCAAGCCTTCGATGATATGCCAGAATTTATCGCTATGAGTCATATTATTATGGTAACACCGAGAGACGATTTAACTAATATTGCTAAATTTCCTTTAGAATTAATTGAAGGAATGGCTATGGCAAAACCGATTATTGCGACAAAAGTAGGCGAAATTCCTCGTATTATAGAAGATACAGGGTATTTAATTCCTCCCTCCTCTCCTGAAGCTATTTCTCAACAAATTAATCTTATTTTCGCTGATTATCTTCAAGCCGAAAGTAAAGGTAATTTAGCAAGGGAACATTGTTTGCGCAATTATAGCATGGAAAATCTTACCACAACTTTAACACAAGTACTCAACTTAATTGTTGTCAAATAAATTTTTTAAGGTAATTCTACCGATGTTGGTTTAGCTATATGAGGTAAACCCCAACCTAGTTTTTCTCTGAGAATACGGAAAAATTCAGGAGATTGTAAACGAATAAACTTAACATCATAAGGCGATCGCACAATACGAACTTGATCATCCGGTAGTATATAACAACCAGCATTACCATCAACTACCATTACCATTTGATTAGGAGTAGCGGGGAAAATGGTTACAAGTTCTTTATCAGAGAATACTAAAGCACGAGAAGCCAGAGAATGGGGGCAAATGGGGGCAAGTTGAAATACTGGTACGTCAGGGGTTACAACAGGCCCTCCAGCACTTAAAGAATAAGCAGTTGAGCCTGTAGGAGTGGAAATAATAACCCCATCTGCCGCAATATCGACGGGGGAATGTCTGCCAATGGCAATTTCAAAATGACACATACTTGTTAGTGGCTCTCTATGAACTACAACTTCATTCAAGCATAGAGCTTCCCATAAAGCAATATCTTCACGAATAACCGTAACTTTCATCATCGAGCGTGTTTCTATTTCGTATTTGCTCCTCAAAACTTGCTCTAATGCCGTAGAAAGTTGATTTAGGTAAATTTCGGTCAAAAATCCTAAGTGTCCTGTATTAACCGTTAAAAGAGGGATATTGTGAGGTGCAACTTGTCGAGAAGCGGATAAAACTGTACCATCACCCCCTAAGACGATGGCAAAACTCATGTCTTTATCAAATCCGGGGGGTGCAATTTGTTCGATAGGACTATGACACACAGGGCGATGAGGATAAGAGTATCCTAAAATACCAGCATAACCAGTAGCTAAATAAACTTGATAACCTTGACTTTCTAATTGCTTTTGTAAGTCTTCTGCCACTTGACAAGCAATAGGTTTTATATCGTTGTAAATTACGCCGATTTTGGGCATCAATAATTCTTCCTAGTTATAATGGGTATTATCTTTTGAGTAAAGTTACTACTTCTAGTGTAATCCTCACTTTTTTACTCAATGGACAAAAGTTTTCCTTGTTTTGTAACAATTGGAATGAGATTGAGTTACTAGTAATAGTTTATCAGAACTTGTCCAATTTGAATAGTTGATCAGTAATAAAAATTAATAAAAAATATGACTTTATTACTTCTGTTTGTGATAAATTATTCTTTTAAAAAGTATCAGGTGTCAAGTATCAGGTGTCAAGTATCAGGTATTAGGGAAAATATAAATTTAGAACCAATTTAATTGTTAATTCTTATAATCGTTATAGTGCCAACTTGATAATGTTTCTTTTATCTGAATTTGTCATAACCACTGTAGAAAAGCCTAAAATATCAAGATGCTATAAGAAGAAAGTAATTTATAATTTTTTGGGTGGTTTTGCTATTTTTAATTTAATTAAAATTGCTTCTAATTGTTTGATAAACTTACTATCTTTTTGATAAATTTGATCATTCCCACTAGGATATAAATTATAGGGAGAAAAAGGGTTGTTTTCTAAGAAAGAAAATGCTTGACGAAATTGTGTTGGTGTCGCTTTTATCGGTGAGGAAAAATGAGCGGGGATAATCTGATTAAAATCCCATGTAGAAATTATGATTGCCCAATTAATTACTTCTTTTGGCGCTTGAGGTAAAATTAATGTTTCAAGTATCGGTGCAACTAATGGTATTTCTCGATTAGCGATAGCTTGAAAAGATGTTTGCCAATTTTTTTGCCAACGAAAAGGATATAAGCCAAAATAGTTACTAAAAGAGCGATTAGGTGCGTTAATAGCTTCTTGAATTAACTGTTTAATGGTAGTTATTTCAATCATGCTAGGGCGAAAATAAAGAGCAAATAAACAAATTCTTTGCCAACCCTTGAGACGATTTTCCGCAGTATTTTCCAGATTATCTAAAGCTGTTTCTCTACCATGAAAAAGCAAAGGAAAGGGATTTAACTGTAAAATTTCGGGGGGATGTTGGGGAATTTTCACCACCGCATCGGTAACTAATAAAGTTTTAGTTTCTTTATGTAATAAAGCGACTTCTACAAACGAACCTTTAGTTAAATCGATGTCTAAAATGTGATATTGAAACTCATCAGCAAAAGGAGATTCACGATAATCTAAAGGTAAAAATTTTGTGCGTTGAGAAGGAAAACCAAGCCATGTTAAAGGTAAATTAAGAGGAAAACTCCATTGACTAGGCGCACTCCAGACTTCGGCAGTGGGGAAAAAATGAGCAAAAGGGCCAACAAAAATTTTATGCTCTAACCCTGAGCTGGTAGAGTGAATAATATACTTAACTTTTCCGTGACAATTTTCTAATTCTCGTACTAGATTAACGCATTCTTTCGTAGGTGCTACAGGACAATAGACTAATAAGCCTCCCTTGGCTAATTTAATGATAGTCATGCGAATAGGCACAACAGCATATAATAAACCATGAGGTTGATCAAAAGTCCAAACAGTATCTTTAATTACTTCTTGTCTTAAAGTGGGGCGTTGTTGATAAGGATAAAGAGGTAGTAAAAACCAATAATCCCAATTTTGCTCTTTCTTTTTGTTTGCATTCATAGGATAAATTTGCCTATAAATCCCCAATTATGGGGACTTTTTTTCTCAAAACTTCAGGGAAGAAGGCGATATTTTCAGATTATTGAATTCCTAACAATTCCACGTCAAAAATTAAAGTAGCGTTAGGAGGAATTGCACCACCTGCACCCCTAGCACCATAACCTAAATCTGGTGGAATGATCAAAGTAGTTTTAGAACCTACACTCATACTAGCTACTCCTTCATCCCATCCTTTTATAACTTGCCCTACACCAATAGTAAAGGTAAAAGGTTGATTGCGATCAAGTGAACTATCAAATTTTTTGCCTCTTTTAAAGCCTTCTTCTGCTAAGTAACCTGTGTAATGTACTGTTACTTTTTGTCCTCTTTGGGGATTAACTCCATCTCCTGCTACGGTTTCAATAGACTTTAAGCCTGTAGAAGAAGTTTGTGCGGTTGATAAATCTATATCCATTTTTCCTTTCGGTTTAAGTTGACTAGCGTCTGCGATTAAAGACACATTTTGAGTTAGTGTAACATTGTTTGTACCTATTTCTTCCGCTATGGCTTCTGGTTTATTGTTATTAAAAATAAGGGAAATTATTAAAAATACTCCACAAACCATAACAATTCCCATGCTAAATATAATCGGTTTCATGTTCAATTTATTATGAGGGTCAATTATTAATTGTCTATCACAACTTCTCCTTTGTCTATTACAAACCTGAATTAGACACAAAATTTTCAATAAAGATAGGAGATAGGGAGATAGGAAGGAAATAGGGAGATAGGGAGATAGGAAGGAAATAGGGAGATAGGGAGATAGGAAGGAAATAGGGAGATAGGGAGATAGGAAGGAA
>NZ_JBGSUU010000103.1:0-3386 GCF_041753295.1 Geminocystis sp. | reverse complement strand
CAAGTTACGAGCGATCGCTCGTCGGCTCTGGTACACAGCACGCCTCTGTGATAATTTAAGAGAGTAATAAAGATACGTGCGCGTAGCGTGCCTTCGGCATCACCTTATCTAAAAATCATACTTTAATTCAGCAACGCCAACACTTTATTAATGATAAACAAGAAGCTAATTTAACCATCGAAAATTACCGAAAAGTTGATGATTTATTAATTAAACCAGACTTAAATCCTGAAGAAGATCATACTTTTAAACTTAATTATTCTAACAGTGATCCTATTACTTTCTTTTTCGTTGCGTTACCCCCCGGCAGAGATGCCACAGATACGGAATCGTGGGTAATGCCAACATGGTTAGCTTTGGTGTTGCCTTTAGTGGCTGATGTCAAAGTAGTAGTTTCAGAATCACCAGTACCTCCTTTTCTTAGTGGTGCAGATTTTGAAGAAACTGTTTTACTGGATGGCACACATCAAGCTATTCGTTCTTTAGTGAAAAATGAACGCTATCGATTGGATTTAATTTTACCTCAAAATAAACATGAATTTTCCCCTTTAAATGCTTTAACTGCGGCTTATTCTATTCATTTAGAAGTGAATCGCAAAAAAGACGGAAACCCTGACTGGGGTAAATTAACAGCCTTAGCTAATGATTTGGAAACTAATCCACTTTATGTTTTTCACTATCTAGCTAAATGGCTCAGAAAGCAGGACAAAATTGATATTGTTCCTGTTAGTAAAATCAAACTTTATCAACAATTTTATTACTGTTTTGACAATGAGGGAAAAAACATGACCAAACTACAAGAATTAACGAATCTTTATCGTAAATTTTATCGTGCAAAAAATAGCAAAGCTAACGCAATTCTAAAACCTATTGACGAAGCATCTAATGTCATTATTAAGGCAGATAAAGTTCTAGCTTATGATGCAGAATCATTAATCGAAATCGTATCCGCCAGATTGGCAACTTTAATGAATAATGTTCGTCGTCGCACAGCAGAAGGTAAACCGACTTTAGCGTTTGTTGATGGTAAATGGAAACGAGCTTTAACTCCAGAAGAAGAACGTCAAGCGGTGAAAGACTTTGCCACTTTTTTCGTGGAGGAAATATTTATTAATCAGTTTAAGGGCGATCGCTCTCGTTTAGTGGGAACACAATTAAACCTAATTCGTAACACTTGCGAGTATCTTTATCGGTTAGCTAATGATGAAGAAAAACAACAATACAAAGAAGATGAACCCGAAGACTTACCAGAATCTGACAACAATCATGACTAAAAATCAATTTCTTTATTTTTATAATTGTGGGCGATGCCCACCCTACCATTTTTTATGGTTAATTCAATCAAAAAATCAAGCAAAAATAATCAACTAAATCAATTATCAGGAGAGTCAATTATGTCTTTTTTAACTACTATCGATGCTAAATATTTTCACTCTGAAATTCCAGCAAAACCTATGGGTAAATATATCCATTTTTTAACTATTCGAGTCACAGAATCTTATCCATTATTTCAAACCGATGGCGAGTTAAATAAAGCCAGAGTAACTGCCGGAATAGAGGATAAAAAACCCATAACTCGTTTAGCAATGTTTAAAAGAAAACAATCAACTCCTGAGCGTTTAACAGGGAGAGAATTACTGCGAAAATATGAAATAGGAGACTCAGCTAAGTGTGATTATAATGTAGAATTTAGTAAAACTACACCTGATTGTATTCTCTATGGTTTTGCCATTGGTGATGGTGGTTCAGAAAAATCAAAAGTAGTAGTTGATACAGCTTATTCCATCACAGATTTTGATGATTCTCATTTAAACTTTACTCTAAATGCACCTTTTGAACATGGAACAATGAGTCGTCAAGGAGAAGTTACCAGTCGAATAAATCAACAAGATCATATTTTACCACAAACATTTTTCCCAAGTATTATTACGTTGAAAGATGCCACAGAAGCCGGATTTTTATACATCTTAAATAACATTTTAAGAACTCGTCACTATGGAGCACAAACAACTCGTACAGGTAGAGTTCGTAATGAGTTAATAGGCATTATATTTGCCGATGGAGAAATTGTGAGTAATTTACGTTGGACTCAAAAAATTTATGATATTATGCTCAAAAATAATCAAATTAATCCTCCAGATCCTCTTAATGAAGATGATGTTTTAGACGCAGGAAATACAGCAATTAATGAGTTAATATCAGATGAATTTATAGAACATCAAGACTTTATCGGGAATAATTTAAAAGCCATTTTAGAAGAAGTAAAATCTATTACAAGTAATGAAAATCAACTCAAAAAATTATTAATTCAAGCGAATAAAGAATCACTAGCTTATGCACAAAAATATATATTAAAACTTTCAAAATCTAAATCGAAATAAATAAGTAGGGTGGGCATTGCCCACCTCAAACCTTGATCTTCAAAATCTAATTATGTTTAGTTACTTTTTAATATAAATTGATTCTTTATGAACAATAACATTTATAAATGTCGAATTGAGTTACATGACAGTCTTTATTATGCAACCCGTGAAATTGGTAGATTGTATGAAACAGAAGCAATTTTACATAACTATAGTCTTTGTTATGCTTTAGGTTTAGTAGATAGTAAAAAATATCAAACAACAGTGTCAGATGAAGATTCCTATAGTTATTTTTGTGCTGAACAAATACCTAAATATAAAAAACATTTAACACCTCTTAATGACCAAAAAATTTATGTCACTCCTGCTAGATCAATAAATCATAATTCTATTTTAAATACTTGGAAATATGCCAACAATAATTACCATGTAGAAATGGAAAAAATGCAAAAAAATATTCCTTGTTTTGGTAGAACAAAAGAAATTGCCACAGAAAGTGTATTTGAATGTTTTATTATCTCAGAAAAATCACTTAAAAAAACTAATTATCAAGACAATGAGTGGAAATGGAAATTACCTAAATTTATTCGCTTAGGAAAATGGATGAGTAAAGCTGAATTAACAATAGAAAAAATAGAAAAATCAAATATAAAAAATGCTAATTTTACTTGCCCTTATCCTTTAAATCCGTTAGATATTATGTTCACTAATCAACTAATAAGTTATGACGTAATTAATATGCCTCCTGTTAGTTTAATTAAAAATGTAACTATGAATGGAGAATATTATGAAGGGTTAAATCTTCCTGTAAATATTAATTATCGATTTGAATAATTTATAACAAAACATAACTCTTAACTATTAACTAATATGCCTCATAGTTTAGTCATAAATTTTACATCTATTTCCGATATACCCATTGGTTATACATCAGGAAAACACTTACACGCTTTATTTTTAACCTTAGTTAATTCGGTTGATCAACAATTAGCTGAATATTTCCATAAGTCCGAACAAAATAAA